>JAOUGY010000320.1 GCA_029865445.1 Acidimicrobiia bacterium
CCGGATTCGCCAAGCTGGCCGTGACGGTCGCCCGTGCTCTCACAGACACCTATACGGGTATCGCCCCCGGGTCCGTCCCCGGCTTCGTGCTGGCGCAACTAGTCGGCGCAGGACTCGCGGTTGCCATCGGCATGTTCTTGGTCCCACGGTCGGAGATGTCGACTTGAAGCCGGGCGTCCTGTTCCTGTGTGTCCACAATGCCGGCCGCTCCCAAATGGCAGCCGGGTGGATGAGACATCTCGCGGGTGATCAGGTCGAGGTCTTCTCTGCCGGCTCGGACCCGGCCGAGTCCGTCAACCCGGCTGCCGTGGGGGTGATGGCGGAAGTGGGCATCGACATCTCCGGCCAGAGCCCCTCTCGATGGACCGACGACCAGATCAGATCGGTGGATGTCGTCGTCACGATGGGATGTGGCGACACCTGTCCGGTGTTTCCAGGCGTGCGATACGTCGACTGGCCTCTCAGCGACCCGGCCGGCAAACCCGTCGACGAGGTGAGGCCTGTTCGCGACGAGATCGAGGTGAAAGTGCGCGGGCTCCTCGCCGAGTTGGGAGTCAGTGCGATCGGATGATCACGCCGGCCGGAACCCTTCAAGGGCACCGACGACCGCGTGTTTGGCCATTACGTGTTTGGCCACCGTGTGCGCCAGCACCGATTCCTCGCTCATGTCCTTGCCGAATCCGGATTGTTTGAGGCCTCCATGGGGCATCTCCGAAGCGATTGGCAGGTGGTCGTTGATCCAGACTGCACCGAACTCGAGCTGGTCGCTGACCCGGAGTGCCCGGCCGAGGTCGCTCGTCCACACCGACGAGGCCAAGCCGAACCGGACGTCGTTGGCCAGTTCGATGGCTTCCGCCTCGGTGTCGAACGGGAGGACGGCGATCACGGGGCCGAACACCTCGTCCTGGATGATCTCGGATCGTTGGTGAGCATCGACCACCAGTGCCGGCTGGTAGTAGAACCCGGGACGGTCGCTCCGCGTCCCGCCGACGACGATGCGAGCACCGGCCGCTTCCGCTCTCCGCACGAACCCGTCGACGTGGTCGCGATGCTCGCTGGTGACGAGGGGGCCGATGTCGGTGTCCGAGTCGAACGGGTCCCCCACACGGATGGCGGCGAGGCGCTGGGCTGTCGCTTCCACGGCTTCATCGAACACCGTGCGTTGCACGTAGAGCCGGGTGGCGGCGGTGCAATCCTGCCCGGAGTTGTAGGTGGCGCCGAGCGCAGCACCCGCCGCCATGGCTTCGAGGTCGGCGTCGTCGAACACCACGACGGGCGCCTTGCCACCGAGTTCGAGGTGCATGCGTTTGAGGCTCGAGGCTCCGCCCGCCATCACCCGCTTTCCGGTTTCGGTGCTTCCTGTGAGCGAGATCATGGCGATGTCGGGGTGGGCCACGATGGCCTCGCCGACGTCGTCGCCTCCGGTCACCACGTTGACAACTCCGTCGGGGAAGCCGGCTTCGGTGGCGATCTCGCCGAGCAGGATGCTGCTGCGAGGTGTGGTCGGCGCCGGCTTGAGCACGACGCTGCATCCGGCGGCCAATGCCGGCCCCAACTTCCACGCCGCCATGATGAGGGGGAAGTTCCACGGTGCGATGGCGCCAACTACGCCGACCGGATATCGCCGGATCATCGACGTGTAGCCCTTCGAAAACTCGCCGGCGGCGGTTCCGGATACCGATCTCGCGGCCCCGGCGAAGAAGCGGATGTTGTCGACCAGGAAGGGCAGCTCGCCTTCCCTCATCGTTGCGTGCGGGCGGCCGGTGTCTTCGACCTCGAGCCGGGTCAGCTCGTCGGCGCGGTCTTCGATTCGATCCGCGAGGCGGAGCAGGAGCGCCGAACGTTCACCTGGTGTCGAATCACGCCACTCGGCCCTCAACGCATCGACCGCAGCGGTGACGGCCCGGTCGACGTCGTTGGGCGACCCGTCGGTGATGGTCGCATGCGGGAGTCCGGTGGCGGGGTTGATGAGACGACGCTCGATTGATCCGGTGTGAGACCGGCCGTTGATCCACATACGGCGATCGTACCGGCGGGTAGGGAACCGACGGCGTCTCCGTCACCCGGGTTGCGACCAGGATCGGCGCCGACTTGGCTCTGGGCGCATGGTGCCGATCGAGCCGCCGCCGAGTCGATTCCTGCTCCCCGACCCGTGGACGGCGGGAGCGGACGACGTGGTGGCGCTGGGTGGCGACCTGGAACCGGGGACCGTTCTTCAGGCCTACCGCAAGGGCATGTTTCCCATGCACATTCCGGATGGCTCGCTCGCCTGGTGGTCTCCGTGGCGCAGGGGTGTGCTGCCGCTCGACGGTTTGGTGGTTTCGAGAAGTCTCCGCCGCTCGGTGCGCCGGTACACGGTGACGATCGATGCCGCCTTCGAGCGCGTCATCGATGGGTGCGCCAACCCAGACCGACCACATGGCTGGATCACACCGGCGATCATCCAGGCCTACCGGAACCTCCACGAGTTGGGGTGGGTGCACTCGGTCGAGTGTTGGGACGAGCATGGCGCACTCGCCGGTGGACTGTATGGGGTGGCGATCGGAGCGATGTTCTGTGGGGAGTCGATGTTCCACACACGCCGAGACGCCTCGAAGGTGGCGCTGGTGTCCCTGGTCGAGCTGATGCGCTCCCGTGGCGGTCGGTTGCTGGACGTGCAGTGGGTCACGCCTCATCTCGCTTCGCTGGGAGCGGTCGAGGTCTCCCGCCACCGGTATCTCGAGGAGGTGGCGGATGCACTCGCCGCCTCGAAGTCGTGGCTGTCGGATTCGGCGGCGGGTGAACCGGGTTAGAGTCGCGACCCGGGAGGAAGGAGCTGTTTCCCGGTGAACGATGTGCTGGCCGCCGTCGACCTGACACCACTCGGTCGTCGGGTTGCCGACCGGGCCCGAATCGCGGCCGAGACGCTCGAACTGGACCTTGCGCTCCTTCATGTGATCGAGCCGATGTCCGAGGCTTTTATTTCCGGCGAACTGGCAGACATGCTCCGACGGCACCGTCGCCAGGCTGCCGAAGAGCTGGGGGATTGGGTTCGATCCCGGTCCGACCGTCCCGTGAAGGTGCTCGAGGTGAAGGGGTCACCCGTGTGGGAGATCGCCCGTGCCTCGAAGCACGCCGAACTGACCGTGGTGGGTACCTCGACTTTGGATCACGGACGGGTGGGCCCTGTTGCGAGCCGGGTGGCCGAGGCCTCCCGGGGCGACGTGCTGGTGGTTCGTCGCCAGCCGCGGTCGACCTACCGGAATGTCGTGATCGCCTGCGACCTGTCGGATTCGTCGGTCAGAGCAGTCGAGCTGGCGAGCGCCCTGGCTCCCGGTGGGCGACTGACTCTCGTATACGCGCTTCCAACCCGTTTTGACGCGTACATGGCCGACGCCGGGATGTTCCCTGAGGAGATCTCGTCGGCGCGCCGGCTGCGCCTGCAGGAAGCAACCGATGCCCTGGCCGAGTTCGCCGGTCGATGGGAAGGCGTCGACTTCATGGTCGCCGACGGACCGCCGATCGAGTCGGTGGAGGAGGTCGTACGCCGCCAGGGCGCCGATCTGCTCGTAGCGACGAGTCGGGGCGCCGGCGCCACCCGTTTGACGCTGCTGGGAACGGTGGCGGCCGGGTTCATCGAGGCTGCCCCCTGCGATGTGGCGATTGCCCGAATCGCCGGCGACTTCCGCCGCCCCTGACAGCGGACTAGTCACCCGGAGTGAGGTTGTTATGTCACTAATAGTGGTTGAACGAACGCGTACTGTGGTTGTCGTAGGACCGCCGAGAAGGAGAACGACAACATGACAGCATTTGCGGGCAGGCTGGAAGTTCCGGGTGTCGTCGATCATCCCATCGGCGTCCAGGTGGATCTCGAAGCAGAGACGATTTCGTTGAGTGCAGAGGGAAACCACATCGGTAGCTGGGAGCTCGATTCGATCCGAGTCCTGGGGCAGGACATGGGATTCGAGTTGTGCATCAACGGAGCGCGGGGCACGCTCCGGACCGAGGACGACGGCGAGTTTGCCATCGAGATCGGCCTGCAATGGGCGCCGCCGAGGCTGCGGCGTCTGATGCTGGCCAAGCTGGCTCGGCGGGAGGCAGAGCTAGGCACTCCGATGGGCCTCACCGTCTGATCGGGGCTACTGACTAGCCCGGCGGGGCACTCACTGATTGCCCCTTTCAGTGACCGCCATGCCACCTAGCGTGGTGGGCGGGGAGAGAGGGAGCACTGGGATGGGCGAATACAAGGGGAACCTCATGGTTCCCGGGGTGGTGGACTGGCCGCTTTCGGTGGTGATCGAGCTGGATGCAGAATCGATCACGATCGGAGCGGCCGGTTTCACG
>JAOUGY010000321.1 GCA_029865445.1 Acidimicrobiia bacterium
ATCTGTCGGGTTCTCACTCGGCGGCGCGTTGGGACGCGGTCCGAGTTTCGGCAGAAGAGGCAGTCCAACCGGGGAGAAGAGGTATGTGCCCTGGATCGTCGAGGAAGCGACTACTCGCTGGCCTCCGCTCGACGGGGCCGACAGCACTGTACCACGGGTGCGTGTTGATGTCCGCATTTCCGGGATTGGCCCACCGTGAACCTTCTCCTCGGGGCGTGCGTACAGGTCGGCGTTGACCGATCGAGCGAGAGGAGTGGTCGATGTTGAGACGAACGATATGGACGGTGGCGATCGCGGGGGTGATGGTGGCGGCTTCGGTGTCGGCGGTCGGTGCCGACGAGTCGAAGCTCTTGGAGGCGAACTCGATGGTGGGTGTCCCCCGTCCTTACACGGGGGCCGAGAACGCCATCCGGGGCGTGCCCGGCGGTGGTCTCCCGTGGGTGATCGAGTTCGGAAAGGTGAAGGTCAGCCCGGAAGGTCGGGTGGACGTCCAGGTGAAGGGACTCGTGTTCGACCCCGACGATCAGGCGGTGATCGACCGCGGCATCGGCGGCACGAACACCGTGCCGAACTTCAAGGCGATCGTCAGCTGCCTCAGCACCGACGCCGCCGGAGGTGCCGTGACGGTCAACGTCTCGACGGGACTCTTCCCCGCCGATGTCGACGGCAACGCTCACATCAGGGAACAGGTGTCGCTGCCCGACCCGTGTATTGGCCCGATCGTGTTCGTCACCAGCCCGGGTGGTGCCTGGTTCGCATCGACCGGTTCCTGACGAGGGGGCGGCGGAGGAACGAGGGCGGGTGGAGCGGTCCACCCGCCCTCTCACAACGGGACCCCGGCATCGACGGCTCAGTGCGCCGTCAATTCGGGTTGGATCGCTGTCGACTCACCCCCGCTGTCATCGCCTCGCGACGGCGTTGCCGGCCGAGGGTCGTCACCACCGAGGTCGAGGCGGAATGGCGGGTATTCGTCGGTCATGAGCGCTGCGTAGGCAGCAACCCGCAACACCCACCGATTCAGTCCCATCACCAGGTCGAAGAGGCCCTGCGGATACCGACCGCTGAACAACAAGGCGACACCGGCGACCAGGGTGAGCAGGCCGATCAGGCCCCCGCCGATCTCGAGCACTGCGTCGCCGCCCGCGAGGTCGTTGGACCACCACACCAGGCCGCTCGTGAACAGGCCAACGATGATGTAGTGCGGGATTGCGAGCAGCCACCACTTGACGAGGGCCAGACCACGTGAGAGCTCACCGGGGTACTCGATCTCCAGGTGTGCCGGATAGTCGGCGTCGTCAATGCTGAACGGTGGATACCGGTCGGTGCCGAGCACTCCGTTGGCGTAGAACTGGACGCGCCAGCTCCAGCGCATCACCCCGACGTTGAAGTCGAAGATGCTGCGCGGGTAGCGACCCGTGAACAGGATGGCAAAGAAGGCCACCACCGTCATGATGACGAACGCCGTCCACAGGAACGCCAGCACCACGAAGTGAGGGATGGCGAGAATCCACTTGATCAGCCACATCCACCGGGTGAGCGTCGGGTCCAGTTCCCCGGTCACAGTCACAGGAGTGCCCTTGGGTGAGGTCACGCCGGCGACGTCTGCGGCCCGGGCTTCGGAAAGGGCTTCGGAACGTGTCCCGAGAACCAGGAGAGCGGCGGCGGCTCCCCCAACGAGCAAGCCCATGAGGAGCATGCCTGTGCCGATGGCCAGCAGGAGTGCACCGGCCTGGAAGCCGGCTTCCACGGTCGCCGAGATTCCCGCCGCTCCATCGGCGTTCATGATCACCGCGGTCCAATCGCCGTCCTCGAGCTCCCATTCGAGCGTCCCTTCACCGCTGGTCGACACGACCCAGAAGCTCTCGTCGGTGGGCGCAGTGGTGGGTTGGGTACCTTCAACAGGCGTCAATTCGAAGTCGTCGGAGCCGGGACCGGTGATCTCGACTTCGTCATACCCGACACCGGTCAGATAGGCGGTCACTTCGTCGGCCGGCCCAATCCCCGCGAACAACGGCTGCTCGCCGCTCACCTCGACCCTCACCGTGGTGAGCGAATCGGGCCACCATTCGGACGGTTCCGTTCCGAAGTCGATGTCCCCGGTCACTGTCAATGCGTGACTGTTGGTGCTCAAGTCGTACTCGGGACTCATCACGTAGTCGTCCGCGTTCCGCTGTGTGGCGTAGGTCCAGAGAAGCGCACCTCCACCGACGAACAAGCCAATGGCGGTCAACGCGAAGATCGTCCCGAAGACCACGGCCAGGACCTTGCCTGGACGCATCGGTTTCCTCCTTCTCGATTCCGTTCCACCGTATGCCAGATACGACGGCACTCACGAGGGCAGGAAGTCACGGCCGGGGCCGGCAGACACCGGTCTGCCCTGCACCCGACTCGCCAGGAGAAACGTTCAGATCACGATGTGGTTGCCCCGGTAGCCTGTGAACTCGAATCCGGTGAAGTCTTCGAGGACGGTCTGTCGGAGGTCGCGGAGCACCCCGATGGCCACCTGCTCTCCCAGGACCACACCCTCCAATCCGTCGGATCGCCAATGGACGCCGGCGATATCCCGACCGCGAGCGATGTTCGCCGCCAGCTTGTCGAGTTCACCGCCCACGGTAAGCGACCCGGCATGCGATACGAGGGCAGTGCCGTCGGTGCTGGGCACAACCGGGGAGGGCACGCTGAATGACACATCGAAGAATGCCTTGAGCACTGTAGAAAAGGCTCCGGCCAGCACGGCGTGACCGGCAGGATATGAAGGGTGTCCCGGGCATCCCTCGGGGTATGCCTGGCTGAGGAGCGCGTTGCCCTGCTCCCCCACGACCCTGCTGTATGCCTCGCTCGCAGCCAACGCCGGATGGATCGGGCACGGAGCCGATCCGGTTCTCGTGGTCTCCACCCTCGCGGAGAAGTGTTCTGGGCGGATACGGCGGTGGACGAGCCACTTCTGGTACCACGCAGCCTGCAATGCGGCCCGGCCGACGCGCCCGACCGCATCGAGGACCATGGGTCCGCCAAAGTTCACGAACGCGGCCTGTGCCTTCTTCCCGCGATATGGATTCGTGGGGCTGAGTGCGTCCGGCCCCCATGACAGCAGAATGAGAGCAGCGTCCTGGCCTCCCATCGTCGTGTAGTCGCGGTGCACCCATTCGGCGAGATCACGTCCGGTCTGGATGTAGCGAGGCGTGGCTTCAAGGGTCTGAGCCGTGGTTGGGGCACCACCCCTCTGGAGAGAGATGCACTGCTCCATCGTCGTCATGTGGTCGTCCCCCGGCACCGGCCAACGACCTCTCTGGACGATCGGCGTACCACCGTAGGGCACGTCCTTGAAGAGGAACTGCGATACATATGGTCCTATGAGCTCGCCGGGCGAGGTTCCCCGAAAGAGCGAACCGGGCGTGATTCCGGAGAACAGGGAGAACGTTGCCAGGTCGGCGACGGCGGCAACGGTCGAGGGATGGGTCGAATAGTCGGCAAACGGCACGTCTCTGCACAGTGCGGCCCAGTACAGCTCAACCAGTTCGGCCGCCTGGTCCGCCGAGTCGAATCGAGGGGGTGCGGCCATCGTCAGGTTGTGCGGGTCGGCGCCTTCGAGCACGTAGCTGTAGGCGCCGAGGGGGCTGACCAGTTTCCCGGTGCCACCGCGGGGGACCGTCTCCCATGCGGCCATGGTGCCGGCGGACGCGGCTGCCAGCATGACGTCATAGGCAGCGAGGTCGACCATTCCGTCGTCGTCGTGCGGGAGGGTCTTGGTGAAGCTTGCGAGTCGATCGGCATAGCGAGAGTCGTCGCCGTTGGTGGGGTGACTCGCCAACCGGCTCGACCGCCAGTAGCGGGCGGCCTTCTCTCGAACCTGATACGCACGAATTCGACGCAGTTGCGCCGCGGGTGACGAGGCCGTCGCAGCCGGTGCCGTCACCGGTGTTGCGGACGCCGGCGCTCCCCCACCGAGGCCAAGCATCGCCCCGAGCCCCGCTCCGCTGATCCGCGTGATGAATTGTCGCCTGCTGACCCCAGCCATGCCCATCTCCCATCTCCCTGACCGGTCTTCCCCAACACTTGCCCAAATGTCGGATTTCCGACATTATGCCGTCTCGTCTCAAGTTTCAACCAAAGCTCATCTTCCTTTCGGTTGAACGAAACCGTATGGATGGCCGAGGCTCGGCGGTCAATCTCGCGCCCACCCACCCCCTCGGTCGACGTTGTGGCGGATCGACGATTCGAAACCCGGGCCAGTGCACTGTGCCCGGCACCGGTGCCATAGTTGCTGTAATGGCGCGACCGCAGACCTACGTTGCCTTTGTCCGGG
>JAOUGY010000322.1 GCA_029865445.1 Acidimicrobiia bacterium
CGGTCGGAAGACCGTCCTGAGATAGGACTTGGCGAGGCGGGAGCCCGACCCGGTTGCACCGAAGTCATGTTCCTCATACCGACCGCCCACCACGTCGTAGGTGAACAGCCGCCCTCTGCGCTCGTGGAGGTCGTAACCCGCGAAAAGGGGGACGACCACGAGGCCCTGAAACGCCATTGGCAGTTGGTTGCGGACGAGGCGGGCAAGGAAATTCGCCTTGCCTTCGAGGCTGAGGACGGTCCCTTCGATCTTCTCGTAGTGTTCGAGCTCGACCTGGAACAGCCGCACCATCTCGACGGCGATCCCGGCGGTGCCGGCGATGGCGACGGCGGAATGCCCGTCGGCGGCGAAAACCTTCTGAATGTATCGGTGCGCAACCAGGTGCCCTTCGGTGGCGCGGCGATCACCCGCCATGACGACGCCATCGGCGAATCTGAGGGCGAGAACGGTGGTGCCCTCTGGGACGGACAGCGAGGTCGCTGCCGAGTCCGAGACCTCCCAGCGCGGGGCGGCGCCTACCGAGTGGAGGAGGTCGGTGAAGCTGGAGCCGGGAAGCGGTGCGCCAATGGGGAGGGTTGGGTCAAAAGGACCGCTCACTCTCCACCCTTCTGGACGTAGTTCCTCACGAACTCCTCGGCGTTTTCCTCGAGGACGGAGTCGATCTCGTCGAGGAGATCGTCGATACCTTCGGTGGCGGAGGATTCGGCGGCCTCGACCTCTTCGACTGCCTCCTCTTGTTCGTTGTCACGACCTTGCGGCCGGGAACGTTCGCGGTCGCTCATCGTTCAACCTCCTAGCGCTTGTATGAGGGCGGCTGCATCTTCGACCTGATCGAGAAGTGGGCCAACCAGGTCTTCCCCGCCCTTCAGCGGTTCCATCATAGGTACCCGCTTGAGATGGGTATCACCCGTGTCGAAGACCAGCGAATCCCAGTTCGCCGCCGTGAGCGAGTCCGGGAACTGGGTCACACACCGGCCTCGGAAGTATGCCCGGGTCCTGGAAGGCGGCGTCTTGACGCCTTGTTCGATGTCTTCGTCGGTGAAGAGGCGCCGGATCGCACCGCGCCCTGCAAGCTTGTGATAGAGCCCGACGCGGGAGTCGATGTCGTGATATTGGAGGTCGAGCGCCCGGATCTTGGCGTCGCTCCAATCGAGTCCGTCCCTGTCCACGTACGCTTCGAGCAGTCGCTTCTTGGCGACCCAGTCGAGTCGGTCGGCGCACAGCATGGGGTCGCTTTCGAGGTCGGTGAGCGTGGCAGCCCACTCCGCGATCACCCGGTCCCACACGGGGTCGTCGAGTTCACGTTCGACGTACTTCGCCAGCCATTCCAGATACCGCATCTGGATGTCGACGGCGGTGGCGGTGCCCGCCTCGTCGAGGGACAGTGGAGCGCGGAGCCGGGTGTCGTGACTTACGGTCCAGCACGATTCCACCGGGTCGGCCAGGTCGATCGGATCGGGAAGGGCGCCGTCCTCCAGCGCGGCGAGGAACAGCGCCGTCACACCGAGTTTGAGGAAGAGCTGATATTCGGACAGGTTGGCGTCGCCGATGATCACGTGGAGACGGCGGTAGCGGCCCGGATCGCCGTGTGGTTCATCTCGTGTGTTGATGATGGGACGTTTGAGCGTCGTCTCCAACCCGACCTCTTCCTCGAAGAAGTCGGCGCGTTGGGTGATCTGGTAGGGCACGCCGGGACGGCCGTTCTCGGATCCGACCTTGCCCGCACCGGTGAAGATCTGGCGAGTGACCATGAAGGTCGTGGCATACCGGATGATCCGACCGAACGATGTCTCGCGGGCGAGGAGGTAGTTCTCGTGGGCACCGTACGAGTTGCCCTTCCCGTCCGAGTTGTTCTTGTACAACTTCACGATCTGGCCTGCAGGCACCGTCTGCTGGGCTCGAGTCATCGCCATCTCCATGACCCGTTCCCCCACCTTGTCGGCGAGAGCCGCCTCCAGCGGGTCGAAACACTCGGGGCTCGAGTACTCGGGGTGGGCGTGGTCGACGTACAAACGAGCCCCGTTGCCGAGAACAGCGTTCACCAGCGCCGAGTCGGGATCGGACACCCCGTAGCCATCGTGCCCGAACCCGCGGGCATCCCGGCCCGGGGTTTCCTCTTCGTAAGACCACTGGACCCGGACTCGGTCTCCAGGGTACGAGTTGATGATGAGGGCGGACGCCAGAGCGGGGTTGAAGTCCGGTTGGTTCCGGATCAGGACACCGTATTCAGTCTCCGTGCCGATGACCTTGTGGACCGCCATCTCAGAGATACTGTCCCGTACTGACGCCGTCGACCATCCGACTCTCGTCGCTGCCGCTGATCAGCGTCCGCACGTACACGATCCTCTCGCCCTTCTTGCCAGAGATCTTTGCCCAGTCGTCGGGGTTCGTCGTGTTGGGCAGGTCCTCATGCTCACGGAATTCCTGCTTGATGGCTGTCAGCAGGTCACCGGTCTGGATCCCGATGGAACCGCCGTCGATCTGGCGTTTGATGGCGTCCTTCTTGGCGCGACGGACGATGTTCTCGATCATCGCACCACTCGAGAAGTCCTTGAAGAAGAGCACCTCGCGGTCGCCATTGGCGTAGGTGACTTCGAGGAATCGATTCTCGTCGGCCTACGAATACATGGCTTCGACAGTCGCCTCGATCATGGACTCGAGCATCGAACTGGTCGAGCCGCCGTGACTCTCGAGTTCGGCGGCGTCGAATGGAACGTTCGATTCGAGGTAGATCTTGTAGATCTGCTTGGCAGCCGTCGGGTCGGGCCGGTTGATCTTGATCTTCACGTCGAGACGCCCCGGTCGGAGAATCGCCGGGTCGATGAGGTCTTCGCGATTGGAGGCACCGATGACGATGACGTTCTTGAGCGACTCGACGCCGTCCAGCTCCGAAAGGAGCTGCGGGACGATGGTGGATTCGACGTCTGACGAGATGCCGGTGCCCCGGGTCCGGAACAATGAGTCCATCTCGTCGAAGAACACGATCACCGGCACGCCTTCCTCGGACTTCTCTTTGGCACGCTGGAAGATGAGACGTATCTGGCGTTCGGTCTCGCCCACCCATTTGTTGAGCAGTTCCGGGCCTTTGATGTTGAGGAAGTAGGAACGGGCGTCTGGTCGCCCGGTTCGTTCGGCCACAGCTTTGGCGAGGCTGTTGGCGACGGCTTTGGCGATCAGTGTCTTGCCGCATCCCGGCGGCCCATACAGAAGGATCCCCTTGGGAGGCACCAACCCGTATTCGCCGAACAGATCCTTGTGCACGTATGGGAGTTCCACAGCATCGCGGATTTCTTCGATCTGATACTCGAGCCCCCCGACCTGGTCGTACGTGACGTCGGGTACTTCTTCGAGGACGAGTTCTTCGACTTCGGGTCTCTCCAGCTTCTCGAACGCCAGGCCACTCTTGGCGTCGAGCCGAAGGTGGTCACCGACTCGAACCGCCACATCGGTGAGGGAGTCGGCGACACCGATGACCAACTCGTCGTCGGCCCGGGCGATCACGACGAGACGACCGTCATTGAGTTTGTCGCGAACCTGGACGACTTCACCCCGATCGTCGAACCCGCGGGTGTCGACGATGGTGAAGCTTTCGTTGAGCAGGACCTCTTGGCCGCGGGCCAATTCTTTGACTTCGATCGTCGGTTGGGCGGCGACCCGGAGCTTGCGGTTCCCCGTGACCACGTCGACCGACCCGTCGGCGTTGACCCCGAGCACGGTGCCGAAATTGTTGGGCGGTGAGGTGAGCTTCTCGACCTCCGATCGCAGCACGCTGAGTTGCTCGCGGGCCTCTTCCAGCACGGACGTGAGCTTTTCGTTTTGCTCAGTTGCCCTTTGCAGCCTGGCGATGGTGTCGGCGAGACGGGCCTCGAGCTGTTCCACCCGGCCCGGTGCATCTTGGAGTCGGCGGCGGAGGACATCGACCTCGGCCTCGAGGGCAGCGACGGTGCGGCGGAGTGCCGCGGGATCGTCTGGCCTCATCGACCGATCGCTCATGTCCGTTCTCCTGACGTTTCGTGCCGGCCGGATCGTGTTTGGTCTCCGGCTGGAACCTACCTACCTGTCGCGCAGTATACGAACGCCTCGGTGTTGCGCACGCTTTGATCTTCGGCTGATTTCGGGGTGTTCCTGAGCTCTCCGAAGGTTGTTGGATTACGGGACCTTGCGTCTATGATCGAGTGGACGGTCTCAGGAGATAATGACATGAAGGTTTGGATAGATCAGGACTTGTGCACGGGCGACGGACTCTGCGAGGAGATCGCCCCCGACGTTTTCGTGCTGCTCGACGACGGGTTGGCCTAC
>JAOUGY010000323.1 GCA_029865445.1 Acidimicrobiia bacterium
TCCAGTGGTTTCGACCATCGAGCGCAACCTGACACGGCTCGATCTTCCGGCCGAGAGGGTCGACTTCGAGCTGTTCGACGAGTTGGACAAGGCCCGCCTGCCGGTGGAGTACCTGGCGAACCTGTTCTCGAACGGCGACGTCGAAGTGATCCGAAAGGTCCTTCGGAAGATGCTGGCGGTTCGAATCTACAAACGCCGCCAGAGCGTCGACGGGGTGATCGACGACGCCACGCTCGCCCTGCTCGAGGCGGCGGGGACCGATGCCGAGGAGGTCGAGGCCATCTACCGGCTGACCACCCAACCAACCATCGAGGAACGGTTCGTGCTCCCGCCCTACCACCGGGAGATGTCGATCGAGGACATCAAGGATCCTCTCGCCCACAAGGGCGAGGCCGGTCTCGGATACCTCCAACCCCCGCTGCGAGGTGCGTGATGGGTGAGGCATCGGTGATCGCTCTCGCGTTCGACTACCCATCCCCGGGCTCGCTCCAGCGTCTGGAAGGGGAGGTGCGTGGACTTCCCGTCGGCGGTGTGCGCAGCGAGCTGGAACGCTTCGTGTCGGCGGTCGCCGGGCTGAGCCAGGGTGAATGGGAGGAACTCCATACGCGCACACTGGATCTGTCGCCGCTCTTCGTGCCGTACGTGGGACACGTGATTTGGGGAGAGAACTACCGCCGGGGCGAATTCATGGCCGACCTCAAAGGGGCCATGCGAGAAGCCGGGGTGGATACCGGTGGTGAGCTTCCCGATCACCTTGCTCCCATCCTCAGATACGTCGACGTGGTCGACGCCCCTCTCGCCGACCTCGTGGAGGTCTTGGCGAAAGCGGTCCACGACATGAGCAAGGAGTTGAAGAAGGCCGAGCCGGCCAACCCGTACCGGTACCTGTTGGCCGGGGCTCGCCATCTCGCGGACGAGTTCGAAGGAGCGACCGTATGAATGAGCTGCTGTTCGTCGTGGCCCCGTATGTGGCCATCGTGCTGGCGATCGTCATGTCGGTCGTGCGTGCCCGCAAGTTCCCGTTCACGGTGTCGGCCCTCTCCTCGCAGCTTCTCGAGAGCAAACGCCTGAGGTGGGGGTCGGTCCCCTTCCACTGGGGGATCTCGCTCATCCTCGTCGGTCATTTGTTCGCGTTGATCGTTCCTCGCGGTGTCGAGCTGTGGAACGGAGCACCGTTACGGCTCTACCTGCTCGAGGCAACCGGTATCGCCCTCGGTCTGTGGACTCTGTTCGGTCTGGTCGTGCTCATCGTGCGCAGGATCCGGTCGCCCCGCGTTCGCTCGGTCACCACACCCATGGACGGCGTGGTCCTCGGCGTGATTCTCGTGCAGGTGGTCACCGGCGTGTGGATCGCCATGGGTTACCGGTGGGGGTCGTTCTGGGGGACCTCGGTCTTCGTTCCCTACATCCGTTCGCTGTTCGCCTTCCAGCCGAGACCCGAACTCGTGGAGGCGCTGCCGGTGGTGTTGAAGCTGCACGTGTTGTCGTTCTGGGCGTTCCTGGCGATCTTCCCGTTCTCGCGGCTCGTCCACATCGTCACGCTCCCACTTGGATACCTGACCAGGCCCTTCCAGAAGGTGGTGCGGCATCGCCCAACCCCGGGCGTGTATCACCCGGCTTCCGACCAGGTCCTGGACCGCATTCCCTGACATGAGCGCGCGGTTCTTCGGAGACCTCTGCGACGAGGTTGACATCCCGACCAATGGGACTCTCAGCCGGGTGGCGCACTCGGACGACGCCGTTCGCCTCGTTCTCTTCGGGTTCGATGGTGGGCAAGAGCTGACCGAGCACACGGCTGCCCTTCCCGTGATCATTCAGGTACTGACCGGGACCGTCACTATCTCGTTGACCGAGGTCAGCCACCGAATGCGGCCTGGCGCCTGGCTCCAGCTCGACGCCCACGAGCCGCACTCGGTAGTCGCGGATGAGCCGGCTCGTATCGCGCTGACGATGATCCGGAGTGGGTGATCGGCCGTGTGAATGAACCCGCGACGCCGATGCGTCGCGGGTTCAACGGCAGGTGTCATCCGATCGAGACGAGCGTGGTGTCGAGCGGCTGGCGGGCTGCCACATCGTTGCCGGTCTCGACGTGGTGCTTGAGGCCCGCGAGCAATCGGGTCACGGCCTTGCGGTTCTGGGCGACCAGTCCACGATCGAGCAAACCGGACAGAACGCCACCTTTCCCCTTCCACTCGATCGTCATGCCGGCGACGGAACGGCTTTCGTCGATCGGGTCGACCGTCAGCGTCCCAACTGCCTTGGCGAACGGATTGCGGACGCCGTCGTAGATGTCGATGGTGTAGGAGCGCCCCTCCTCCCATGCCACGATCCGCTCCTCGATCGACGCACCGGCCACGGCGAGATCGCAATGCCGCGTAGCGCCCTCGCCGCCCGGTTGCGTGCCGGTGAGATACGACCGGGACACGTTGGGGTTGAACACTTGGACGTTGCCGAAATCGGCCAAGACCTCCCACACCTTCTCGGCGGGAGCGTCGATCTCGACCGTCGCGAGTACCTTCCTCATGGTGACCTCCTGGGTCCTCGGATTCTGGAACGGTTGTTCCGTAATCGGAGAACGGGAATGATCGTTCCACTATTCCCGTTTCGTAAGAGAGCCATGACAAGACCACGAGAGTTCGACACTGATGCAGTCCTCACCGAAGCGATGGACGTGTTCTGGCGGTGGGGGTACGAGGCCACTTCGGTAGAGGATCTCACCTCCGCAACCGGACTGTCCCGGTCTTCGATGTATCAGGCATTCGGATCGAAGCGTGGGCTGTTCGATCGGGTGCTCGACCGATATCTGGCCGGTCTCGGCAGCATGGTTGGGCCGCTGGAGACGGGCGAGCCGGGTCTCGAGGGAGTACTCGGCTTCTTCGACAACTGGGAGCATCGGGTGGAGTCCTCCGACGTCGACGAGACCCTCGGTTGCCTGGTCGTGAACTCCACCGCGGAGTTGGCCGGCCGCGATGTCGAGATGCTGGCGGTGGCCGTCGCGTACAGAGAGCGATTGCTCGCCGGATTCGAGGCGGCGCTCAACCGCGCTGCGGCCCGGCGCGAGCTTTCTCGGGGTGAGCCGGCTGTGCGAGCCCGCCTCCTGGTGGCGGCCGTGATGGGAGTGTTCGTCGCCAGCCGCGGCAACCACGACCGGGCCGCCATCCTTGCCTGGATCCGTGCCATCCGTGCCGAGATCGAGACCTGGCGGATCGAACAGCCCGGTCCTGACGAGCATCCGTAGGCGTCCCGGACCCCAGCGACGGTTCCGGACCGCGGGGGATCAGGGAGTCATCCGCAAAAGGGATGCCATTTGGGCGGATTCCCGGCCGCGGTCGTAGGCTCGGAGGACCGTGGCAAGTACAGGATCCGAGCGGCTTCGAGACGTGGCGCTCCCCGCCGAGCACGGCGGATGGAGCTTCACCCTCGAACCCGTGTTGCTCGGGTCGATCGTCTCGTGGTCGGGGGCCGGGCTCGCCCTGGGTCTGGCCGCCCTCGTCGCCTTTCTCCTCAGGACCCCGCTCAAGACCTGGATGGTTGACCGGCGCCGGGATCGCACGCTCGAACGAACCGTCCTCGCCCGCCAGGTGGCCGCCGCTGAGGCCTTCGTCCTGGTAGGTCTGATGGCAGCAGCTTGGGTCCTTTCGAAGCACGAATTCTGGGTGCCGCTGGCCGTGGCCGCCCCCCTGGTCGCTATCGAATTCGGTTTCGACATTCGGAGCCGCAGCCGCAGGCTCGCTCCGGAGCTGGCGGGTGCCGTCGCGCTCGGATCGGTGGCGACCGCGATTGCGCTGGCCGGGGGAGCGTCCGGGGTGGTCGCCTGGGGGTTGTGGGTGGTGATTGCGGCCCGGGCGATCGCCGCAATCCTCTTCGTGAGGGTGCAACTTCGACGAGCCAAGAACCAGCTTCACCGCCTGCTCACGTCCGATGCGGGCCAGCTCATGGCGACAGGTGCGGTCCTAGCGGGCACCGTGGCCGGTGTCGTGTCCGTCCCGGGAGCGGTGGCCGTGGCGGCCATGGCCGTGCTGCACGTGGTGCTCGTGCGGCTCTCGCCGCCGAAGGCACCGATCCTGGGAGCACAGCAGGTGGTGATCGGCCTCGCCGTGGTCCTCACTGCCGCCCTCGGCGCCCTGGCACCGTAAGCCCGGGTTGGGCCCTCGCTTCGCTCGGGCCGCCGTGCGCGATGCGCCGTGCGCGATGCGCTTTCTCCCCTCCGTTGCCTTCGGCGCCACCCGAGGGGGAGAATCCTCTTGCTTGTTGCTTGTTGCTTGTTGCTTGTTGCTTGTTGCTTGTTGCTTGTTG
>JAOUGY010000324.1 GCA_029865445.1 Acidimicrobiia bacterium
CTCGCCGTCTCGGCTCCCTGACCCGACCCCCGCCACCGGTCCGGTTTTCACGCACGAAAGGCAGCATATTGCTGCCTTTCGTGCGTCAAAAGGATGAAAGACGGGGGGTGACGTTGGTCAGTCCGAAAGGTGGACCCCGCTCAGGTTCTCGAGGGCTTTCACCAGGGCGTGGTTTCCCTCCGACCCGAGCCCCTCGCTCTGCAGTGTCAGGTACAACTGGTGTACCAGGGATGTGGCGATCGTCGGGAACCCGAGTTCGGATGCCGCCTCCAGAACCAAACGGAGGTCCTTCTGCTGGAGGTCGATGGTGAAACCCGGTCGCCAGTCGTCGGCGATCATCTGGGGACCTCGATTCGACAGCATCCACGAACCGGCTGCGCCGCCCTTGACCGCATCCAGGGCGGCGTGGAGATCGAGTCCGGCTGCTTTGGCAAACAACAGCGCCTCGGAGGCGGCGAGTTGGTTCACGACGACGAGGATCTGGTTCACCAGCTTCACGGTTTGACCGGCCCCGATGTCGCCGACGTGCGTGATCGCCGAGCCGTACGCCTCCAGGAAGGGCCGGGCGCGGGCGACGTCGGCATCCGTCCCACCGATCATGATCGAGAGCGTTCCCCGCTGTGCCCCCTCCGAGCCGCCGGAGACGGGGGCGTCGATCCAGGATGCGCCTTTGGCGGCGACGGCATCGGCCAGCTCCCGCGTCGCTGTGGGGCTGATGGTCGAGTGGTCCACCACCAGTTCGCCGCCTTCGAGACCATCCAGCACCCCGTCCGGCCCAAGGACGACAGCCTGAACGTCGGGTGTGTCCGAAACGCACATCATGACCAGGTCCGCCGCGTCGGCGACTTCCGCGGGGCTGGCGGCTACCTTCGCCCCGGCGGAAGCCAGCGCCTCCGCCTTCGACGGAGTGCGGTTCCATACTGTGACCTCGTGCCCGGCGCGGAGGAGATTGTGAACCATTCCCCCACCCATGATCCCGAGACCGATGTATCCAAGTCGTTCAGGCATCGCGACAGCATAAGGTTGGGGGACAGGGGTCTGCTCCCCGTGGAAACCGGGGGAATGGGCCCTTGAGCGAGGACCCCCATCGGTCTAGCTTGAGTGGTGGGGGCAGGACGCCTGCGGGAGAGGACTGGATGTCGACGGTTGCCCGGATCGGGACCACATTCGAAACAAGGCGCCTGATCGACACCGATACCAGGGCAGCCGCAATCGCCCTGCACACCGTGTGGGGCCAGACGCTGGGCGCGGTCACCGCAGCCAGCGCATTGCGCGATCTCGAGGACTTCCTCCGGCTCATCGAGCGGTCGCTCGTGGTCAAGCTGCTCGCATACGATGACGCCGAGTTGGTGGGCGTGTCCTTTCTCACAAACGATCTCGAAATGGTCCCGGGCATCTCCGCCGACTTCTTCCGTGCGCGCTATCCGGTGGAGGCTGCGGCGTCGACGCTGTTCTATGCGATCTCAGGAGTTGCCCACCCTACGCGCCCTGGGATTCTCGATGGGCTCAGACGCAGGGCGGTCACCGAGGCCCATCACCGTCACGCCGAGGTTCTGGTGTGGGACGCACCGACCTTGCAGCGCGATGCCGCGCACCGGACGACCATCGAGGCGGTGGAAGCGATTGCCCGAACCCGTGTCGAACCGATGGAACTCGACCGCGTCTCGTACATGGCGGTCGAACTGCCCAAGGGAGAGGTCGGACAGGTCATCGACCTGCGCACCCGCAACGATTGAGCTGCGGCCCTCAGTCCTCCTCGACCACCACGAGGACCTGGTCCGCTTCGACCTGATCACCCGAGGCGACTCGCAGATGGTGGACCGTTCCGCCGAACGGGGCGCGAAGGGTGTGTTCCATCTTCATGGCTTCCATGATCACGAGGACGTCTCCTTCGGCGACTGCGTCGCCTTCCGACACACGGACCTCGAGCACCTTCCCCGGCATCGGGGCATGCAGCGAGCCTGGCTCGTCTTCGATCTCGGCCGCCGGGAATCGATCGCGTTCGATGAGCGAGATTTCCCCTGATGGGCCTGTCACGTAGTGGTGGAGTCCACGCCGATTCAGATCGAAGGTGCGGACGTGCCCCCCGATGTCCAGAGTCACCCGGTTCGGTGTGCAGGAGCGGAGGGCGGCTGCTCCCAAGTCGCGGCCATCGACGGCCGCGAGCAGCGTCCCGTCACGTCGGAATCCGTAACCGACGACATGGTCCGAGCCGGCACGGCCGAACGTCGTCTCCTCGAGCTTGGATCGGCTGTTGCGCCAACCCCACGGGATCGTCGACAGCGTTTTCTGTGCGAGCCGTCTCTCCGCACCGGCGGCAAGGGCGGCGGCGAGCATGCCGGCATCGACTTCACCGTCGGTGAGGGCCCCTTCGGCCAGGCCTGCCGGGTCGTGACGCTCCAGGAAGTGGGTGTCGGTGGCTCCCGCCACGAATTCGGGATGTCGGAGCACGTTCGCCAGCAGGTTGCGATTCGTGATCGAACCTTGGATCTCTGCTCGGCTGAGCGCAGATGCGAGCGTCGCAGCCGCCTCCACGCGTGTCGGCGCCCACACGATGACCTTGGCCAGCATCGGGTCGTAGTGCACCGAAATCTCTGAGCCATCCTCCACGCCGCTGTCGACCCGAAGGCCTGTCATTTCGGGAAAACGGAAACGGTGGATCGTCCCGGTGACCGGGAGGAACGAGTTGGCCGCGTCCTCGGCGTACAGCCGAACCTCGATGGCGTGTCCTGTGATCGTTGGCGACAACGCCTCGGACGGGAGTGGCGCTCCTTGGGCGACGAGCAGCTGGAGACGCACGAGGTCGAGGCCGGTGATCAGTTCTGTCACCGGGTGCTCCACCTGGAGGCGGGTGTTCATCTCCAGGAAGGAGAATTCGCCGTCCTGAAGGAGGAACTCCACGGTCCCGGCGCCCACATAATCGACGGCGCGAGCTGCGGCCACAGCAGCCTCGCCCATGCGGCGCCGAAGGTCTTCGTCGACGGCCGGCGAAGGCGACTCCTCGACGATCTTCTGGTGCCGTCGCTGAATCGAACACTCGCGTTCGAAAAGACTGACGATGTTCCCGAGCGAGTCGCCAAAGACCTGGATCTCGACGTGTCGGGGTGCGTCGAGATACCGCTCTAGAAAGACGGTGTCATCCCCGAAGGCCGATGCCGCCTCGCGGCGAGCTCCCGCGACCGCATCGACCAGGTCACCGGCATCCCGGACGATTCGCATGCCTTTGCCGCCACCACCGGCAGAAGCCTTGACGAGGATCGGATAACCGATGTCGAGACCGGCCTCCGCCACCTGGGAGGGCTCCATGCCGGTGACGTCCACGCTGGCGAGGGTGGGGACGCCGGCTTCGACCATCAGACGTTTCGACTCGAGTTTGGACCCCATCGACCTGATTGCGGCCGGAGACGGCCCCACCCAGGTGAGGCCTGCATCGATCACGGCCTGGGCGAAGTCGGCGTTCTCGGCGAGAAACCCGTAGCCGGGATGGAGGGCGTCGGCACCGGCACGGCGCGCCGCATCGAGGACGGCATCGACTCTGAGGTACGAGTCGGCAGGTGATGCACCTCCGATGGCGATCGCCTCGTCGGCCTCCGCCACGAACGGGGCGTCCGAGTCGGGATCCGAGAAGATGGCGACCGTCGAGATTCCCATGGCGCGGGCCGTCCGAAACACACGGCGCGCAATCTCTCCGCGGTTGGCCACAAGCAGCTTGGTGATCATCGCCGGCAAGGGTAGCGGTCCGTACCGAGCGATCGCTCGGTACATGGACGTGGGGGCGACATCGGGTACTCTGCTCTCCGGGAAGAACAGGGGTCATGGGGATGCATTCAAGAGGGGTGTCGGTCTCACGTTCCGTGCGGTACGCAGCTGCCGTCGTTGCGGTCGCGCCGCTCGGGTTGCTGTTGTGGCCCGCCGCCCGGGCCGCCGCCAACCATCCGTCCGCCTTCACCGACCAGCTGTTCGATCCCGCCGAGATCGTTTTGGAGGCCGGGGAGAGCACCACCCTGATCGCCGATGAAGCACAGGTGCCGATCTTCGATGGTGACCCGACGGAGATGTGGCTTTACAACGGATCGTTCCCCGGTCCTGTGATCCGACAGATCGCCTCGGATGCCGGGCCCGCGCCGGTCACCGTGAACGTGACGAACAACCTCGACGGCAAAGGCCCGCTCACCCTCCATCATCACGGAAACCACTCCACCCCCACCAACGACGGCCGACCTCACAACGACGCCTTGGTCCTGGACGCCGAGATCCCCGAGGGTGAGACGCGTGCGTACGAGTTCGAA
>JAOUGY010000048.1 GCA_029865445.1 Acidimicrobiia bacterium
GTGAACGGTGGCAATCGCATTGGGGTTCCAGGCTACGACCGCTGGGATAACACCGATGTCAAAGGGCGTGCCGGACGACGTATCCGCGACCCGGCACCGTCTCGACCACAGGCGGATCACCCAGCTTCTTTCGGAGATTGGAGATGGTAACGCGGACTGTGTTCGTGAACGGATCCGCCATCTCGTCCCACACGTGTTCGAGCAGTGTCTCCTGGCTGAGCACCTCGTCCGGATGACGCAGAAAAAACTCGAGCAGTGCGAACTCCTTGACCGTCAACGACAGCGGCGATCCTCCCCGCTCGGCGACGAAGCGCGCCGGGTCGAGCCAGATGTCACCCACCGCCAGCACGGGAGACGACTCGTCGTCTCGCCGCAGCAATGCCCTGACCCGCGCCTCCAACTCCGCGAATGCGAAGGGCTTGATGAGATAGTCGTCGGCGCCCGCATCGAGTCCCGCAACACGGTCGTCGACATCGTCACGGGCCGTCAACATCAGGACCCGCGGCCGGCTTGGTCCAAGCGTCACCAACTCGCCGCGAACCAGCGCCCGGCACAGATCCAGGCCGTTCCCGTCCGGGAGATTCCAGTCGAGGATGGCGAGGTCGTACTCAGCGGACCCGAGCCTGAGCTCGGCGTCGATGACACCGCCGGCAACGTCGACCGCGTGGCCGCGGCGGCGCAAGCCGCGGGACACGGCATCGGCCAGATCTGGTTCGTCTTCGACAATGAGGAGGCGCATGATCAGATCGAACAGCGTAGATGTTCTCGAAACAGGGGTGACCACTCTTCGATCTTCGGCCTACGCTGTTTCGCCATGCCGGTAAGAAGGTCGTCTTGATCGGGCGCGTTCGCACCGATCTTCCCCCTGAGGTCTACCCACCCGACCCGTGGGTGCTCTCCGAGGACGCGTTCGCGCCACGTTTCTCGTATCTCACCGAGACGATCTTTGCCCTGGCCAACGGCCGGATCGGACTCCGCGCCACACTCGACGAGGGCGTCGGAGCCCACGCCCACGGCACCTTCATCAACGGCTTTCACGAGACCTGGGACATCGTCCATCCCGAAACTGCGTATGGATTGGCGACGACCGGGCAGACCATCGTCAACGTACCGGATCCGTCGGTCACGGAGATCCGTGTGGACGGGGAGGAACTGCTCCCCGGCAACGCCTCCGAGTTCAAGCGGTGGCTCGACTTCCGGGAAGGCATTCTCGAACGATCCACTGTTTGGCAGACCGGTTCCGGCGCTACGGTCGCCGTCCGTCATCGCAGGCTCGTCTCGTTGACCACTCCCGAACTGGTGGCCTTCCGGGTCGAAGTCGAGGTTGACCGACCGTGCTCGGTGGAGGTCACCTCTCACATCGTGAACCGCCAGGATCAGGTTCGGGGATCGGACTCGGGCGACCCCCGCCAGAGTTCCGGTCTCCCACACCGGGTCTTCGAGCCGCGAGCGGCAACGGTGGGTGATGGGCGCGTCGTCCAATCATGGGTGACCGCCCGCTCGCGCCGTGGACTGGTCGTAGGCATCGACCACGCCTTCGGAATCGACCCCGTGGAGTCGTCCCAGGGCCGGGACGCCGACCACTTCACGTTCCAGTTCACATTCGACGCAACCCCCGACGCTCGGATCGAGATGACCAGGTTCGCCGTCTATTCGGCGGCCGACGGTGAGACGACGGGCGAGGACAGATTCGCCGTCGAAGAGCGTCTCGACGAGGCGCTGACGGACGGGTTCGACGCGTTGGCGGCCGCACAGGAAGCTCACCTCGCCGACTTCTGGGCGGAAGCCGACATCGGTGTCGGAGCGGGCACCGAGTTCCAGCGGGCCATCCGATGGACGTTGTTCCAGCTCCATCAGGGCGCAGCCAACGTAAATGGCGCCTCGATTCCAGCCAAGGGCCTCACCGGCCAGGCATACGACGGCCACTACTTCTGGGACACCGAGATCTACATCCTGCCCTTCCTCGTCTACACCCAACCCGAGGTCGCCGCCAAGATCCTCCGGTTCAGACACTCACTCCTCGATGCGTCGAGGCGCCGGGCGGGCCAACTGTCGCTGCGAGGGGCGCTGTTCCCGTGGCGGACTATCACCGGCGAAGAGGCTTCGGCGTACTTCCCGGCTGGAACCGCGCAATATCACATCAACGCCGACATCGTGTATGCGCTCCGGAAATACGTCGAGGTGAGCGGTGACGACGACCTGTTGTGGGACGTCGGTGTCGAGATGGCGATCGAAACGGCCCGCATGTGGCACGACCTGGGATTCTTCCGTGGAAATCGATTCCACATCCACGGTGTCACCGGCCCCGACGAATACACGGCACTGGTGGACGACAACGCATTCACGAACGCCATGGCCCGCATGAACATGAGATACGCCGCCAGGTGCGTCGACCGGATGCGTCTCGAGGCGCCCGACCGGTTCGAGGGCTTGGCGGACCTACTGGGCATTCGGGACGAAGAGCCCGCGGAGTGGCGGCTCGCAGCCGATGCCATGTTCATCCCGTTTGACGCAGAACTCGGCATCACACCCCAGGACGCCCACTTCTTGTCCGCGGAGCCCTGGGACTTCGCCACAGTGCCCCCCTCGAAGTACCCGCTACTCCTACACTTCCACCCGCTGGTCATCTACCGCTACCAGGTCTTGAAGCAAGCCGATGTGGTGCTCGCCGACTTCCTCCTGGGCAATGAGTTCCCTAAGGGGTTGAAGAAGGCGAACTTCGACTACTACGACCCGATCACCACGGGTGACTCATCGCTCTCGGCCTCGGTGCAAGCGATCATGGCAGCCGAAATCGGATACGCCGAGAAGGCGGAGGATCACTTCTCGCACGCCCTGTTCATGGATCTTGCGGATCTGGCCGGAAACACCACCGACGGTGTCCACATGGCCTCCGCCGGAGGAGTGTGGATGGCGCTCGTGTACGGGTTCGCAGGGCTACGTGACCACGACGGGGCGCTTTCTTTCACACCCCACGTTCCGCAACATTGGGGTGACCTGTCGTTCCGGCTGAGGGTGGGGGGTCGGAGACTCGTCGTCAAGGTGTCGGCCACCAGGATCGAGTTCACTCTCAAAGGCGATCCTCTGGAAGTGTGGGTTCGGTCCGAGGGAGTCAAACTCACCCAGGAATCGACCGTCTCGATCGCTCTCGACTGAACCTGGAGTACAACACCTCGACCGCCGGCCGGGATCAGGGTTCGGGTTCTTCCTCTGGGGGTTCCGGGGGCTTTGCGGTACCCGGTGGCCCCACTGTCAGTTTGATGAGCGAACCGGCAGATTCGAACCGGAGGTGATACTCGATCGCCCCACGCACGACGATGCCGTCGAGACCCTCGAGGAGGGGATTGGACACGTCGAGACCGAGATCGGCGAGCACGTCCCGCAGGTCGGCCCCCGTGAGGTCTGGCTCGGCCACATTGATGGCCAACCCCAACGCCTGAATGCCGAGCTGGTCATCGGCGGGCTCGCCCCGAGGATCCACAACCACCGTGTAGCTCTCGAGGGTTGCGTCGGTGTCCACCACTCCTTCGAGGCCGATGAACTGGGTGAAGCCAAGCCCGAATGAGCCTGCGGGAAGCGGGCGGTCGATCAGCAGAGATCCACTCACCTCCTGCGCCACGCCGTCCCAGCGCTCGACGAAGCTGCCCGATGACAGCTCGAAGACACTTGTTGCGGCCGCCACGGTCGATGATGGCACGACGGTGGTGACGGTGGCGGCGACGGTCGTCTCCGGGACGGACACCGTGGTGGGCGTCGTGCTGGGTGCGGTTTCCTCCACCTGGTCGGCGAGAGAGCGAATGACGGCCGGTGTCAGGGCGACGAGAGCGCCCACGATGGTGAGTATCACCGCGCCGATCCCGACCTTCTTCATCGTGTCGGCGTCGAATCGACGGACCGATGACGCGGACCGCAGCTGTTCTTGAGTTGCCCGGATCTGGTCGGCTACCGACAGGTCGTCGTCCTCGGCCTCGTCGGTGTCGCCTGCGGCATCTCGGCGCGCTCCCGCCACCGCCGCGAACCTCTCGGATGCGGTCTTCGAGAACATGCCCGACGGTCGCTCCACCCGGTCGGGTTCGTCATAGACGGGATCGAGTTCGCCATCCTCGTCGTAGCCGGCGTGAGCCACGGCGGCATCGAGATCAAAACCGCGACTCTCCCTCAGTGGCCCGTCGGTCGGGTCGCCTGGGGATTCGTAGGAAGCGGCAGGTTCGTAGGACGCCGGCAACTCATGGGAGGCGGCTGGGCTGACGTGCTGGACGGAGTCGGGCGCCCACGAGTCGGGGGCCGGATTCCACCGGCTGTCCGATTCGACACGGTGATCCGTTTGATCGGCGACGGAACTGATGTGACTGGAGCCGGAGTTGATGTCTTCGGGAAGCGCTGCACCCCACCCGTCGTCCACGACGGAGTCGGCCACTTCCTCACCGTCATCGTCCTCGGTCTCCTCCTGGGGGGTCCAGGCCGGCACGTCGTAATGGGACCACTCGTCCTCTGGTGACTCCGTGTTCCATCCGGATTCGCCGCCGATCACCGTATCGTCGGCTTCGGGGGCGGTACCCGAGAACTCGTCCGTCGAGTCCCCGACCTCGATGGTCTCAGCCTCGAAGGTTGGTTTCGGGCGTTCCGCCTCCATTTCTTCGGGAGCCTCACCAACCGGATCCGCCCAGGCTTCTGGGGCCTCGTCTTCCTCCACAACCTCCTCGGCGGGATCGGCGTCCTCGGTCGCCTCTTCGGTTTCTGGGTCGTACTCGGGGAAAGCGGTGGCGAACAGCGCTTCGAGCGTGACGGCGATCTCGTCGGCAGAGTCTCCGTCGAGTCCAGGAACCTCATAGTCGACGGCTGGACCGCCCAGCACCTGGTCGAGTGCGGCTTCAAGGTCGAAACGCGAGTCCTCGACCGGCGCCATCTTGGCCACTACGGCCGCGAATGCTTCCGGATGATCGGGATGGAACGAAACATGTTCATCATCAACCAGCAGTTCGTACGAACCGTCGGGGAGGGCGTTGAGCGCACACGATTCCAGGGGCCAGGATCCGATCTCGGAGACGCCGGTCGTGAGGCGCAGCCGACCACCGGAGATCTCGAGGTCGACGTCGACCTCATCCCCTTCCATCAGGGCCAGCTTCCCCGGGAACGTCCCAATCATCGGTCTTGCCTTCGAGCGCTAGCGTTCACAACACCATCGGCGGCCCGCAGGCGCGCCTTGATGGAGGATTCCCCAAATCGTTGCAGATGTCACGGTCGGTGTCACCAGCAATGCGACGACGCGTTCCAGTGTGACCATCCGCCCCCCTCGTACACGAGCCAGGCTCCTACGGCAACGTTAGCTACCGGATCGTCGATATCCGCACCGAACCACCCTGACAACTCCGTCCGGCGATCCCATTCCGACCCGAGATGTTGAAAGAGCCCGCGGGCCGTGCTGACGGGGTTTTGGGCGATGGGGTTGCCGCCAGACTCGCAGGCGATGATCTGGAGGGCCCGGTCCACGTCGCCCGGCTCGAAGAACGACGCGACGAGCGGCCGCCAGTCTTCGACACTTTCGACGGTCTCCGGGACGAGCAACCTGGGATCGATGGGAACAGGATCGACGCCCCGAAACGAGAGGGGTCCACATGTCGCGTCTGCCCTGGGAACCTCGCATCCTGTGAACGCCACCATCGCCGGATCCGACGCCAGCACGGTGTTGAGTTGGGTGAGAGACGCAAAGGCGTCCGAGTCCGCGGGGATGCGAATTCCGGCTTGGGATGTTGCCTGACCGAACGAGGCCCCACCGACCATGACGAACATGGCCAGGGTGGCGACGGCGGCAAGGTACGACGCGAAGGCGCGCATCGATGACCTCCGAAGGAAAAGGGGGGATTCCAGCCGGTCGGCCGGAACCGCCAGGCTACCCCATCCCCACCCGAGCGCAAGAACCTCGGAACGAAACAGTTGTCCCCCGGAGCGAAGCGAGGGGGGAAGGGGCCTCTCAAGGCTGGAGACGGGTTTCTTGGGTGCCGTCGTTTCGCGGGCGGGCGCCGTTGCGAGTTTCTGAGTGCCGGCGGGTTTCGCTTGTTCACCTCACACGCGCATCTCACGTTGAGCATGCCCCCTACCTCCCAGCTCCCTCCGGTCGCTGGCAGGGACCTTCCCCCACTTCGTGGGGGACAACAGCCGGTTGTCCCCCGGAGCGAAGCGAGGGGGGAAGGGACCCGCAAGCGAAGCGCTGCGGGTAGGGGGCTTCTCAACGCGGGAGACGGGTGTCTTGTGTGCCACCTGTCCCGGATGGGCGCGGTTGCGAGTCTTCGAGTGCCGGCGGGTCTCGGTTGCTCACCTCACAGGGTGGTTCCGCGTTGAGCATTCCACCTACCTTCCCCCACTACGTGGGGGACAACTCAGTCGGCGGGATCGATGCCGAAGATCAGGAGGTCCGATTCGGTGCCCTCGACGTCGAGGAACCGGAGCCAGTAGCGGATGCCGTTCTCGACCACCTCACCATCGAGACCTTCCAGATCGAGGTCGGGACCCGGGAACCCGACAAGGCCGGCGAGTTGGATGAGGCGTGTGCGATCGGACACCGTCAGCGTCGGATCGGCCGTCAACATGGCCACGCCCATGTACGCCAGTGTGGCCCGCGTAGCGTCAGGGTCGGCCGTGGGCGTGATCGCCAGCTTCATCGTCTTCACGGTTCCATCGGCATCGGTTGTCCCGGACAATGTCACCTCGTCGGAGAGAGGGTGTTCGAACCGACCAGCACCGAACCTCCCCCCGATCACCGGGACGCCACGCAACAGCGTCGCCTGGTCATTCCAGCGTCGCCGAAGTCCATCCGGTGTGAGTGTGAAGACCTCTGGCTCCCGCGGTTCTTGGAGCACGGTGGTGGTCGGCGCGACGATGACGACGGGCTCCGGCTCCTGGTTCGAGGTCATGACCCACACCCCCAGCGCGATCGCCCCGATCAGAACGGTCGCCCCGACGATTCCGGCCCACGGCAGTGGTCGCTGCGTGCCTAGCTCCGCCACCGGTTCCGCTTCCAGGGTCGTGGTGACCGCGGGCTCGGGCTCCTCGAGTGGCATCGAGCGGATCACCCCGATCCTGTCGGCGATGCTCGAACCATGGAACTTCTCGGCAGCGACCATGGCGAAGCGGTACGGGTCGGCAGGGACGAACGACGTCGGCTCGCCGTCGATCGAAAGGGCGAACTCGGTCTCAGACTTGCGGGCCACCCGGCAGTACTTGAGGGGCCAGGAGCCGACCGTGGCCCCCTCCGCTCCCACCGTGAGCACGTCGTCGCCGATGTTGAGCACGGCGTTGACAATCGAACCATCACCGAGTGTCAACTTGCCCTGAAACGACTGGACCACGAGAAAAAAGGTACCCCGCCGAGGCGTCCCGCGCCAGGTTTCTTCGCGAACTCGGAGAAACCGATAGCCTCGCCGCCGATGAGTCTTCCCGTTGAACATGTCATGGACGAACTGGCTGACGCCTTGGCGACCTCCGGTGGCGCAGTGCTCGTGTCTCCTCCGGGGTCGGGCAAAACGACGTTGGTTCCCATCCGCCTCCTCGAAAAGGGGATTCCCGGCAGAGGAAAGACACTCATGCTCGAACCGCGCCGGCTCCCCACCCGGGCGGCGGCGCGTCGGATGGCTCACCTCCTGGGTGAGGAAGTTGGCGAGACGGTCGGATACGTGACCAGAGACGATCGACGGACCGGACCGACGACACGGATCGAAGTGGTCACCGAAGGCGTCCTCACGCGCCGGCTACAGCGGGACCCCGAGCTCGAAGGCGTCGGTTTGGTGATCTTCGACGAATTCCACGAACGCAACCTCCAGACCGATCTGGGATTGGCGTTCACGCTGGACGCCCGGGCTTCACTCCGACCGGATCTGGCTGTGCTCATCATGTCCGCGACGCTCGACGCCGACCGAATCGGTGAGGTCCTCGGCGCGCCGTCCATATCGGCACAAGGCTCACTTCACCCGGTGGATATCCGGTGGCGCCCGGCCAAACGCCAGACGCGACTCGAGGACCACGTCGTGTCGACGGTCCTGCGGTCGCTTGACACCGATCTCGGCGACATCCTCGTCTTCCTGCCGGGAATCGGTGAGATAGAGAGGGTGGCCGGGAAGTTGGAGGGAGCAGGTGTCGGATGCGAAATCCACCGTCTGCACGGTTCACTGCCCGTGGCCGAGCAAGACGCGGCGGTGAGTCCCACCGACTGGCGCAAAGTGGTTCTCTCAACCGACATCGCCGAAAGCAGCCTCACGGTCGAGGGTGTGTCCGTGGTGATCGACTCCGGTCTGGCGCGAGCGCCCCGGTTCGACCCCCGCACCGGCATGACCCGGCTCCAGACGATCTCGATTTCACGGGCATCCGCCGACCAACGTTCGGGCCGGGCCGGGCGCCTCGGGCCGGGTGTTACCTACCGGCTGTGGTCCAAGGTCGAGCACGGCACCCGAAAGGCGCACATCGAACCCGAGATAGTCGCCGTCGACCTCGCGAGGTTCATGCTCGAGTTGAAACTGTGGGGCGTTGGTTCGCCCGCTCAGCTCACATTCCTAGACCAACCCGGACCGCGGGCAGTCGAAGAGGCGATGACGCTCCTCGAGCGGCTGGGAGCGGTCGACCAGGTGGCGAACCTCACCCCCATTGGACGCGAGATGGCAGCACTCCCCCTTCACCCGAGGCTCGCCCACATGGTGGCGGCCGCCGGCCCAGATGCCGGCCTCGCCTGCGTGCTGGCGGCACTGATCGACGAACGAGACCCGTTCCGAGGACCACGCAACGAACTGCCGGTCGATATCGCCCAACGAGTGGAAGCCGTGGCGGGAAGGAGAGGCCATCGACTAGCCGACAGACGCGGGCTCGACCGGGTCCGTCGGACTGCAGAGGATCTCGGGCGCAGGGTTGGTGCAGACATCGACGACCCGGCCGCCGACCGGTCGGCGGCGGTGCTGGCGCTCGCGTTTCCCGACAGGCTCGCCGTCCGCAGAGGAACCCCAGGCCGATTCCAGCTGCGCACCGGTCAGAGTGCGTGGATACCTTCCGGCGACGAGCTCGCAGCGAGTCGCTTCCTCGTCGTCGCCGACATCGACGGCAAGAGGAAGGACGCCCGGATACGGCTGGCGGCGGCCCTCGACGAAACCGAAGTCGAGTCGTCTTTCTCGTCCGACGTGGAGTCGTCGGCTGCGCTGCGTTGGGTTGATGCTCGACTCGTTGAGCGGCTCACCACGCGTATCGGCGGGGTCGTCCTGTCCGAGGTGGAACGACGCCCCCCGCCGGGCGCGGACGTAGCGGCGGCCTTCGCTGCCCGAATTCGAAGAGAGCCCTCCTTGCTGTTCCCCGAATCGTCCCCGCTGAGACAGCGCGTTGCTTTCGCCAGAACCTCCGAACCAGATGAGGGCTGGCCCGACTGGTCGGAGCAGGCTTTGCTGGCGATGCTCGACGAACGGTTGGCACACGACCTCGGAGCCATGACGAGCATCGACGACCTTCGCGGTCTCGATGTCGATCGGCTCCTCGGCAGGGAACTCGATCACCGGCTCCGCCAACGCCTCGACAGCCGGTTCCCCACCCACGTCACGCTGGGTTCCGGACGACACGTCGCCGTCGACTATTCGGGCGATGAACCGTCGATCTCGGCCCCGGTCCAAGACTTCTTCGGTATGCGTTCGACGCCAGAGATCGGGGGCCGGCCACTTGTCGTGGTCATGCTCTCCCCGGCTCGCAGACCGGTGCAGGTCACGAAGGACCTCGCCGGGTTCTGGGAGGGGAGCTGGCAGGAGGTTCGAAAGGAGATGGCAGGCCGGTACCCGAAACACGCCTGGCCGGAGAACCCATGACGGCGGTGTTGCGCCTACGCTCGCGGCCATGGCAGACACGCCGATGACCGGTCGATTCTTCGACACGAGGGCCGCGTACACGATGTTCGTAACGGCCACCGACGAGAAACCACGGGTGGCCGAAAGACTCGGGGAGCAGGCGGAGCTCATCGAGATCCAGCCGCCAGGCCTGCGGGTGCTCGATGCCGGGATGGGAGATGCAACCGTCCTGACCCACCTCATGCGACGGCTGCATCGTTCACTTCCCCACATCCCGTGGCTGGTCGTGGCAAAAGAGATCTCCATCGAGGACGTACGGCAGGCACTCGCCAAGCTGCCCGACCGCCTGACCGAACACCCCGAGACCGTATTCGTGATCACGAACATGAGATTCTCGGAGGCCCCGACGCTGACGCCGTCGAACGAAGGAGCGACTCCGGTATGGCGAGACGTCGCCCTGGAGGGAAGCACGAGCCTCGACTTCACCGACCAGATTCGCGAGCTTCTCCCAACGCTCGCCGATGACTGGCGTGTCAAGACCAGCCCCATTTCGGGCAATCCCGTATACGAACGCCCAGCGGTACTGGTCCTGTACCGGCGCGACCGTGAGTTCTTGTTGCGTTCTCTCATCCCCAAACCTGGGACCGAACCCACCGGATTCGACCTGGTCATCGCCGCCCAGAGTTACCGCGCCCGGACCAGCGTGGACAAGAAGGTGGGAGGCGTCCTCGCTCCCCTGGCCCGAGCCCTGGTTCCCGGAGGCCGGCTCGTCGGAGTTCATTCGTACGGCAACGATCCGGGTTTGGAGATCGTGCAAGGTGTGTGGCCCGGCGAGCATCCATTCCCACATCGCCGGGCGGAGATCCTCGCCGAAGCTCGCAATCGTCTCGGAGACGGATTCGCCCTTCCGAACCTGAGCGACGAGGAAGCACTGTTCAGCTATCGCCTGCACACGATGCCGTCGGATGAGACCGAGCACATCGGTACGTCCACATTGGTGGCGGCGTTCACGGCAGCAGCCTATGTGGCCCAGATCGACGAGCCCAGGCTGTCCGCGGCGATGGCCGGCGGCACCTATCTGGACGCCACCAACCGGGTCATCGACCGTCATGGAGCGGTGTGGTTCAACGACGAGATGTATGTGATCGTCAAGCGGTGACCGTCACCAGCTGGTGTCGAGTGGCTTGCCCTCGGTGTATCCGCTCATCGATTGGATCCCCACAACCGCGTTCTCCGAGAACTCCTCCACAGTGCGGGCACCCACGTACGTGAAGGCCGACCGCACGCCCATCACGATCCGGTCGATGATGTCCTCCACACCGGGTTCGCCCGCCGACAGATACATCCGCGACGACGAGATGCCTTCTTCGAACAGTTCTTTTCGAGCTCGCTGGAACGCAGATTCACCGCGGGACCGGTTGGTGACGGCCCGCTTGGACGCCATCCCGTAGTTCTCCTTGTAGAGACGGCCGTCGGAGTCGCGCAACGTGTCCGCCGCAGATTCGTACGTCCCCGCGAACCACGAGCCGATCATCACGTTGGACGCGCCGGCGGCCAACGCCAGCGCTACGTCGCGGGGGTAGCGGACGCCGCCGTCCGCCCATACGTGTTTGCCTCGGCTCCTCGCAGCAACCGAGCACTCGTGAACGGCCGAGAACTGGGGTCTCCCCACTCCGGTCATCATCCTGGTTGTACACATTGCCCCGGGCCCCACACCGACCTTGACGATGTCGGCGCCGGCGTCGATGAGGTCGATGGCGCCCTGGGCAGTGACAACGTTTCCCGCCGTGATCGGGAGATCGGGTGCGGCCCTCCTCACGGTGGTGAGCGCCTCCATCATCTTCTGCTGGTGGCCGTGGGCGGTGTCCACCACGATCACATCGACGCCCGCTTCGACAAGCTCTTTCGCAACCGAGCCCACGTCACCGTTCACACCCACCGCGGCCGCCACCAGCAGCGAACCGGATGCATCCACCGCCGGTTTGTAGACCGTGGCACGCAGCGCACCCTTCTCCGAGATCACACCGGCGAGACGACCCGACGCGTCGACGACCGGAGCGAGGTGGATCCGTTTGTCCACCAGTTCCGAGAACATCTCCTCGATTCCCAGGCTGGCATCGAGGGTGATCGGGTCTCTGCGCATCACCTCATAGAGCGGCGTGAAGCGGTCGAACCCGGCGCCATCGGCCTCGGTGTAGATACCCACCGGGTGCCCGTCGTCGTCCACGACGACGATGGCACCATGGGACCGCTTGTAGATGAGGTCGATGGCGTTGTTGATCGTGTCCATGGGGCTCAGCGTGATGGGTGTGTCGAGCACGGTGTGTGAGCGCTTCACCGAGTTGGTCATGTCGGCGATCGCCCCCGCCGGAACGTCTTGGGGGAACACGGCAATGCCACCTCGCCGGGCCACCGTCTCGGCCATCCTGCGACCCGCAACGGCAGTCATGTTGGCCACGACGACCGGGATCGTGGTCCCGATTCCGTCGGGTGTCGCCAGGTCGGTGTCCATGCGCGAGCCGGCCGTGCTGAAAGTCGGGGCCAAGAAGACGTCCGAGTAGGTGAGGTCGTGGCTCGGCAGGAGGTCGTTGAGGAACTTCATCGTCTCCCAAGGGTAAAGCGCCCGAGTCCGGTCCGCCGCCCCCAGCGTGCCCGGCTCCATCCTTGCCTGCATCTCGAGCGAAGCGGGTTAACTTGTCGCCGATGACTACTCGCCCCTTGATTCACGTTGTCCACGGCTTGCTCATGGGCGCCGCAGATTCGGTGCCCGGCGTCAGCGGCGGCACGGTGGCGCTCGCCGTCGGCATCTACGAGCGGCTGCTGGCTTCGATCGGGGCTGCCTTCAAGTCCGGCATCATGCTGATACGCGGCGACGTGGAGGGTTTCCGAACTCGGCTCGGCGAAGTGGAGTGGCGGATGGTGGTGCCGCTGCTGGCGGGCATCGCAACGGCGCTGGTGGTGGCCGCAGCAGGCATCGAGACGTTCTTGGAGCGCTTTCCATCCCAGTCACGAGCCCTCTTCCTGGGCATGGTGGCTGCCTCGATCACGATCCCGCTCCGCCGCATCCTCCATCGGTCATCACGCCAGATTCTCCCAGGTCTGGCGGCGGCAGTGATCGCTTACGTCCTCACCGGGCTCCCGCCGGGCACCGTGGAGGACCCGAGCCTGGTCCAGGTCTTCTTGGCGGCCGCCGTGGCCATCTGTGCCATGATCCTTCCAGGTGTGAGCGGTGCTTTCCTGCTGTTGGTCCTCGGCATGTACACACCCACGATCGCCGCCGTCAACGACCGGAACCTGCTCTACGTACTCGTCTTCATGGCCGGCGCCGCCGTGGGTCTCGGGACCTTTTCGCTCCTCCTGACCGCGGCCCTGACGCGTCATCACGACCTGACGATGGCAGTCCTCGTGGGGTTGATGATCGGCTCTCTGCGCGCTTTGTGGCCTTGGCAGGATGCGTCTCGGAGTCTGGAAGCGCCGCCTTCCGCCGCAACGGGAATGGCGGCACTCGGAATCGCCTTCGTCGGACTGGTGATCGTCCTGGCGGTGGAACGCTGGGGAAGCCGGGCGGCCTTGCGTTAAGTGGCGAGGGCACCCGCCGACCGGAACCTCGAATTCTTCTCGTAGTTCCAGGAGTGGGGAATGAGTGTGCAGGCCCTTTTCATCGACGACGATCCTCGCGTTCTGGCCGAGTTCCAGCAGTTCGTCACCCGTGCCACAGGTGGCATTCAGGCAACGATCGCATCGACACCGGAAGAGGGACTCACCGCGCTGCGGGCCGGCGGATATCAGGTGGTCATCGCCGGGGCGACGTCACCCACGGATCGGACGGTTGGCGTCCTGCGCGAGGTCGCGGTCGATCATCCACAGGTCGCCCGCCTACTGGTGACCGGTGATCGCAACGCAGCCCGGAGCGGGCTGGCCGAGCATTACCTGTGGCGTCCGTTCGACGCGGAGAAGCTCCGGGTGGCCGTGCTTGCCACGACCCACATGCGGGGCCGCGTTTCCTCCCAAAGGCTCTCGGAGCTGGTGAACGGCTCCACCAAGCTGCCCACACTGCCCGACGTCTACGTCAAGATCCAGGAGGAGTTGCGCTCGAGCGACCCGTCGCTGGCCGCCGTGGGTGCACTCATCAAGAACGACCCGGCGACCTCGGTGAAGGTGCTCCAGGTCGTGAACTCTGCACTCTTCGGGCTACGCACCGAAGTCGGCGACGTCGCACAGGCGACCGCGCTCCTCGGGATGAACACGATCACGTCGCTCGTGCTGGCCGTCGGTGTCTTCCAGCAGGCGCAGGGGCTCGACCGCAAGCTCATCGAAGGCTTGTGGCAGGAGTCGCTCCATGTATCACGGGTCGCCCGGGCGCTCGCGCTCCACGCCGGCCTGGGCCGAGCAGCCGTGGAAGAGAGCCAGTTGGCCGGTCTGCTTCATGACATCGGCGACCTCGTCCTGTTCCAGAACTGGCGCAAGGACTACCTGGCGATCGATCATCTGAATCGTCTCAACGACGAACGGGCTCGATTTGGCGCCACTCATGCCGATCTCGGCGGGTATCTGTGTGCGGTCTGGGACCTGCCATCGGGTGTGGTGGAAGCGGTGGCCAACCATCACACCCCGGGTGCCGCCGACGGAATCACACCCACGACGATCGTGCACAGCGCTCGAGTCCTCGTCGATGCGAGATTCGAACTCGACAATGCTCGATTCGATATCTCTCACATCGAGACTGCGGGCATCGCCGACGCCCTCGACGACTGGGCCCAGGTCGCTCTGACGGCTTGACCGTCCTCCAGGGTCGCTCACGAATGCGGCTCTGTAGTGTCCTCCTCGAGATCGAGAGGTACACATGAAACTCGGACTGATGACGGGGTACTGGGGTGCCGGCCCACCCACGGGTATCGACGAGCAGATAGCAGCGGCGGAACGCCTCGGGTTCGACTCGGTGTGGACCGCCGAGGCGTACGGGTCCGATGCGCTCACCCCGCTGGCCTGGTGGGGAGCGTCGACGTCACGCATCAGGCTCGGTACGGCCATCGCCCAGATGGCGGCACGCACGCCCACCGCCACCGCCATGGCCGCCATGACGATGGACCATCTCTCGGGCGGCCGCTTCGTCCTCGGTCTCGGTGTCTCCGGTCCCCAGGTCGTCGAAGGTTGGTATGGCCAGCCATATCCCAAACCGCTGGGTCGCACCAGGGAGTACGTGGACATCGTGCGACGCGTCTTCGCCCGTGAGGAACCAGTGACGTTCGAAGGCGAGCATTACCAGCTCCCTCACCCGGGCGGAGCCGGATTGGGCAAGGCGCTGAAGTCGACGGTCCACCCTCTTCGCACCGACCTCCCCATCATGCTCGCCGCCGAAGGACCCAGGAACGTCGCGCTCGCAGCCGAGATTGCAGACGGTTGGCTCCCGTTTTGGTTCTCACCGTCCTCCGACGCCTTCTACCGGGCTGCACTCGCCGAAGGGTTCGTCCAGAGAGGCGCTCGCCATGATTCGGAAACGTTCGAAGTCGTCTGCCCGGTGCCGGTGATCGTGAGCGCCGATCCGGAGGACGCCGCCGACCAGATCAGACCCATGCTCGCCCTCTACGTGGGTGGCATGGGAGCGAAAGGGGCGAACTTCCATTACGACGTCATCGCCAGGATGGGCTACGAGGCGGAGGCCGAGCGCATCCAGCAGCTGTATCTGGCCGGAGACAAGGCCGCAGCCATCGCCTCCATCCCGCTTCAGATGATCGAAGACGTCGCACTCGTAGGGCCACCGGCCAAGATCCGCGACGAGTTGCCTCGATGGCAGGACACGGTCATCACGACGATGCTGGTCTCCGGTCCACCTCCACTTCTCGAAACGATGGCCTCGATAGTCGGCTGACGAATGGCCTGTAGTGTGCCGCGGTGCACGAGGTCGACTACTCGAAGAAGTGGAAGGTCCTGTCTGCCATCGGCGTCGGAGTCCTCCTGGCGACGATCGACGGGTCGATCGTCAACATCGCCCTGCCGACCATCCGCCAGCAACTCTCGACGACCCTCCCGGTGGTCCAGTGGGTGGCGGTGGGCTATCTCCTCACCCTGGCGACCCTCACGCTGGGCGTCGGACGGTGGGGCGACATCGTCGGCAAGAAGCGGATCTATACGGCCGGGTTCGTCGTATTCACGGTGGCGTCGGGACTGTGCGGTCTCGCTCCCACCGTCGGCGCGCTGATCGCGTTCAGAGTGCTCCAGGCGGTCGGCGCGGTGATGGTCCTCGCTCTGGGGTCGGCCATTCTCACCGAGGCGTTTCCACCCTCGGAGCGGGGTAAGGCTCTCGGGCTCATCGGAACGTTCGTATCCGTGGGGATCATCACCGGTCCTGTGGTGGGCGGTCTCCTGATTGCGGCCTTCGATTGGCGGGCGATCTTCTTCGTGAACCTCCCCGTCGGAGCCATTGGCGTGTGGCTCTCTATCCGCCACGTTCCCGATACACCTCCGGCGGGGGGACAGCGATTCGACGTCGCCGGGGCGGCGGCGCTGAGCACCGCTTTGTTGTGTGTGGCGCTCGCCGTGACTGCCGGCCAGACGGCGGGGTATCGCTCCCCCGCCATCCTCGCCCTGTTCGCCGTCGGACTCCTGGCCGGGCTCGTTTTCGTGAGGATCGAGCGCCGCGTTTCGTCTCCGATGCTGGACCTGCGTCTCCTCAGAGATCCGGTGTTGGCGGTCAGCATCGCGTCGGGGTATCTCGTGTTCGTAGCGCTGTCGGCAGTCTTCTTTCTCCTCCCCTTCTACCTGGAAGGGGTGCTCGGATACGACACGAGAATGACCGGCCTTGCGCTCGGCATTGCACCCCTCGTGCTCGGTGTGGTGTCGCCGCTCTCGGGCAGTTGGTCCGACAGGATCGGCATTCGCAAGATCACGATGCTGGGTCTCGTCGTGCTCGCCGTATCGTTCGCGGCGTTCCGAACACTTGGAACCGACACGTCCTTCCTGACATTTGCCGCGCTTGCGATCCCCGTGGGTCTGGGCGTCGGCCTGTTTCAGTCACCGAACAACTCGGCGATCATGGGGGCGGTCCCTCGCGAATACATGGGGGTGGCGGGAGGGATCCTGACGTTGACCCGACTGCTCGGCCAAGTGTCCGGGATCGCGATCCTCGGTTCGGTGTGGGCGGCGCGGGTCACGGCCCGGGCTGGAGGTTCGCTCACGGGTGATGCCGCTTCGGCTCCTCCGGAGATTCAGGTGGCCGGGATTCACGACACGGCGCTGGTGATGTTCGCGGTCGTCCTGGTCGGGATGGCGGTGACGGCGTGGGGATTGCGGCAGGAGCGGGCGCTTCCGGCCGCCTCCTAGTAATGCCCGCCTCCTCGAGCGGTCAGGCGAGAACGCTCTTCGACTCCACTTGGATCGGGTCGCGTGCTATGTCGAACAGACTCATCGGAACTTCGGTGTCGAAGCTCATCGCCGGCCCACCGAGAGCGCGGGCGAC
>JAOUGY010000325.1 GCA_029865445.1 Acidimicrobiia bacterium
TACCAGCCGCCGATGTTGATCGCTCGAGCTGCGGCGGATTTCGGAGGAGTGGGGTACGGCAGACATCAAGCCGGCCAGTTCGCGGTGGGATTCCGCCAGCAGCTCACCGAGCCTGGTGCTGAGCGCTGCTTCACCGAGTAGGAGGTGGAACTCGATGTCGTGACGGCGGTACGTCTCGGTGTGTCCGTGCGCAGCCTCCATGAGGGGCAGCAGCGCCTTCATTCGCTCGAGCTGTGCCTTGGTGGCTCGCCGCGCCGCCAATTCGGCTATCGCTGTCTCCACCGCCCATCGCTGGTCGAGGATCTCGGTGAGGCTGGTCCCGCGCATAGCCAGTTCGGCCGTGACTTCGGTGATGGTCGGAGGATGGGGCGCCCGCACCACGAACGTGCCGCCACCGCGCCCGCGGTGGGCTTCGAGCGAACCCTGGGCCGCGAGAAGACGGATCGCCTCGCGCAACGTGGCCCGGCTGACGCCGATGATGGAGGCAAGCTCCCGTTCGGCGGGGAGGCGCGTGTCGACACCGAACACTCCGAGACGAATGGCCGAGCCGAGTCGCTCCACCGCCAAGTCCATCCCGTTGGGCTGGTTGCGTGCGCCGATGACCCAGACTGCCGACATGGACAGCTTCACCATCGGCTCGATCCTACGCCGGTCACCTCGGGGCGGGCTTGGTCACGTTTCCGTCCGGAGATGGAAGCTCTTGGGACGGGTCAGCGACTCGAAGCCGACGGTGGACAGCGTTGCGCCCCGACCGGTGTCCTTGACGCCGGTCCAGGCGAGGGCAGGGTCGAGGTAGTCGCACCGGTTCATGTATACCGTGCCGGTAGTGACATCGTTGCCGATCGACTGCGCTGCTTCGAGGTCGGAGGTCCACACGGAGGCGGTGAGTCCGAAACACGAGTCGTTCATGAGCCGAATCGCCTCGTTGTCGTCTCCGACCGCCATGAGTCCGACGACCGGGCCGAAGGACTCGTCGGTCATCACGGACATGGCGTGGTCAACACCCGTGAGGACCTGGGGCGCAAGGTAGGGAGAGCCGGGTCGGTCCGCTGGAAAGGCTCGCGGGTCGAGGTGGGCGACTGCACCTGCCTGAACCGCCGCATCGATCTGGCGGCGGACGGACTCGGCGGCTGAAGTCCGAACCATCGGTCCGAGCGTTGTCGCTTCGTCGAGGGGAGAACCGAGCACGTACTGGCCCGCGAGGTCGACGAAGCCGTCGAGGAAGGGTTGCCACACGTCCCGGTGGACGTAGATCCGTTCGATCCCACAGCAGCTCTGACCGGAGTTGAAGAACGAACCATCGACGAGGTTGGCGATGGCGTGGTCGAGGTCTGCGTCCGGGCGGACGTAGGCCGGGTCTTTGCCTCCGAGCTCCAGTCCCACGTGGATGAATCCTCCGGCAGCGGCCTCTTCGATGGCGCGGCCGGCCGGCACCGACCCGGTGAAGCAGACCATGTCCGCCAAGCCCCCGCCGATGGCTTGCGCCGTCTGGTCATGGGAGAGGACCAGGTGTTGGAAGACTCCGTCGGGCAGGCCTGCACGATCGAAGGCTGCCTGGAACCGTTCGGCGACGATCAGGGTCGCAGCTGCGTGTTTGAGTATCACTGTGTTCCCGGCCAGGAGAGCCGGGACGATCGAATTGACCGCCGTCAGGTAGGGATAGTTCCAGGGGGCGATGGTGAGCACTACGCCGAGTGGCTCTCGCCTGATGTAACGGACGAACCCGTCGATCGGCCGAGGTCGGAGATCGGCCAGCGCTTCGGGTGCGACGGAGATCATGTGACGGGCCCGTTCCTCGAACCCTCGGACCTCGCCGGCGCCGTAGCGGACCGGTCGGCCCATCTGCCACGCCAACTCGGGCACGATCTCTTCGGTCATCGACACCATCGCTTCGACGGCGACGCCGCAGAGGGCGGCGCGATCGGTGAGTGGCGTTTGCCGCCACCCGGCCTGGGCGTCACGCGCTTGTCGGAAGGTCCTCTCGACCTCGGGCCAGGTCGCTACCGGTCGGCGCGCGTAGACGCTGTCGTCGATGGGGGAGATGCACTCGACGTAGTGGACCATGACGACACCTCTCTCTGCTGAGCTGCAGGCTCTCCGAGCAATCTCTTAAGGTCTGACGATAGACCATTTAAGGTCTGACGATAGACCATTAGAGGCGATCGCTGATCGTCGACTCGACCACCCCACCGGATCTGGCTGGTTCCGTTCAGCCTTTCGCTCCCGACGTCGCCACCCCCTGAACGAAGAACCGTTGGAACGTGAAGAAGATGGCGGCGATCGGAAGCGTCGTGATCACCGAGCCGGCAAGGATCGTGTTCCAGGGCGGGGCCTCGCCGAACGCGCCACGGATTCCGGCAAGACCCACGGTCAGCGTCTTCAGATCCGGTTCGGACGGCGCGGCGATGAGCATGTGGAGAAACTCGTTCCAGACTCCTTGGGTCGAGAGGATCGTCAACGCGATGAGTCCGGGCGCGGCCAGCGGCAGCATCACTCTGGTGAACGTCTGCCATACCGATGCGCCATCGATGGCCGCAGCCTCCTCCAGCTCGCGGGGGAGCTGCTCGAAGAACTGCTTCATGAGGAAGATGCCGAACGCGTCGAAGGCAAGCGGCAATATCAACCCGGCGTAGGAGTTGAGAATCCCGAGTTGTCGCATGACGAGGAACTTCGGTATGAGCAATACCACGGCGGGAACGGCCATCACGGCCACGACGAGCCGAAAGATCGCACGCCGTCCCGGGAACCGGAGACGGGCGAGAGCGTATCCGGCGGTGGCATCCAGAGCGATACGCAACGCGACGACGGCCGCCGTTGTGATGACCGAGTTCAGCGCCCAGCGAGGGAACCGGACCTGATCCGAGTCGAGGCGTGTGATTCCTTCTGTCGTGGCTCCACCGAAGGCCGGATCGGGGAGGGGAGAAACCGGGTTGGCTTGAATGTCCGGGAGGCTCTTGAACGAACTCGACATCGTGAGGACGAATGGGTAGATGAACATCAGGGCGAAGACCGCAAGGATGGTGTATCCGGCGAACCTTCTGATACGGGCAGTAGGCGTCGATACGGCTGAAGGCCCCGGCATGCTCACACCTCACCGGTGTCGGCGACAAGCCGGCGTTTCATCCAGTCGAAGGCCATGATGATCGCGAACAACACGACGGCCATCGCCGCGCCCAGCCCGGCGGCGCTGTTGTCGAAGCTCTGGAAGTAGATCCAGAATGCCGGCGTGATCGTGGCCTTACGTGGCCCTCCAAAGGTCGCGACATAGACCTGATCGAACACTTGCCAGGTGCCGATCAGGCCCAGGGTGACGACGAAGAAAATGGTCGGTCTCATCATCGGCACTGTGATCCCCCAGAAGCGCTGCCATCCGGACGCACCGTCGACCATGGCAGCCTCCTCGATTGAGGGAGAGATGCTTTGCAGGCCTGCCAGAAAGATGAGCATCATCGTGCCCACCGTTGTCCATGTGACGAGCAGCATGATCGCCGTCATCGCAACGGACGGCCCCGCGATCCACTCCCAGATCTCGAGCGAGAACACCTCCCGCTCCATCCAGATCGGTGGCTCCGATACGCCGAACACGCCCAGCAAGTTGTGTATCAGGCCGTTGGAGTTGTCGAACCAGTTGATGTCCTGAAACGGCAAGACGGAGTTGACGAGACCCCTCGTCTGAAACAGGAACACGAACATGAGCGTCACCGCCACGGAACTGGTGATGGATGGGAAGTAGTAGGCGGTGCGGAAGAAGCCTTTCCCTTTCAGCACCTTCTGATTGAGAATCGCCGCGAGGACAAAGGCTATGGCAGTTTGTGTCGGCACCACACCCACCACGTACCAGAGGTTGTTGCGTACGGCCCGGGCGAAGTCCTTTCGACGAAGGCCGTCCTCCAGCAGGAGTTCTTGGTAGTTCTCGGTGCCAGTGACCTCGGCCTGCAGCGGTGGCGTGGCGCCGCTCCAATCGGTGAGGCTCACGTACACCGTCATCAGGATCGGGATGACGAGGAATACCACGAGCCCGATCAAGGCAGGCGCAATGAACAGCCAGCCCATCAGCGTCTCGTTGCGATCGAGACTCGTGCGGCCGGTCATGGCGTCGTGACTCTGCCGCCTCCGTCGGTCGTTGGTGGACCTCACCATCGCTCGTCTCCTCGGTCCCTCCGGGGCGCCCCCTTGTCGGGAGCGCCCCGGATGTGTCACTCAGTCGAGCACGCTCGCTCCGGCATCGGTGACCTCCGAGATGAGGTCATCCACCTCGA
>JAOUGY010000326.1 GCA_029865445.1 Acidimicrobiia bacterium
CCCAGATGGGTGTAGCGGATGAAGTAGTCCTGAGCGGCCCGGCGAATCTGTTCGCCAAATCCCACGTCCTTGGTATCGGGAGCATGAGCGGTCACGGCGGCGAGCACGAGCCGCTCGGCCGCCTCCCAGTCCGACTCGAAGGTCACGAGCACCGGGATCTCGTCCCAGATGAACGGGAACCCATCAGTCGAGTTGGCAACCGGTTCGGTGAACAGCACCCCGTTGGGGATGTGAATGAGCCGCCCCGTGGACTGATCGGCATCCACCCAGTTTCCGATCTCGAGCAACGTGAAACGGAACACCCGAACGTCGACGACGTCTCCGGCACGGCCTACGACCTCGATCCGGTCACCCACTCGGAATGGACGCCTGAACAGGATGTACGCCCAACCCGCCAGATTCTTCAACACATCGGTGAGAGCGATCGCAATTCCGGCGGACACGATCCCGACGTACGTGATTGCCGAGTCGATGCCCCCGAGCCAGATGTCGGTGAGCGCCAGCAGCACGATCGCGAACGCGACGTACGTCCCCCACTTTCTCGTGCGGAACCACACCTGGGCGTCATCGATGCGACGGTGGACCACCCTCAGGACCAACCAGCGGATGAACAACACGGACACCACGACCGCGGCCGAGACCACCAGATTGCGGTCCACCCGCCCGAGTTCGTCCAGCCACGTCATCGGCGCCCACATTACGAGACCGATGGATGCCAACGAGGGAGGCGACGCCTCCCTACCCTGATCACATGACACCACCGGTTGCCAAGAAGATCCCCACGGTCCGCCGGCTCCATGGCGACGAGTCGATCGATGACTACGCCTGGCTCCGGGACCGCTCAGATCCCGACACGATCACCTATCTGGAAGCCGAGAACCGATTCACCGAGGAAGGCACCGCCCACCTTTCCGGATTGCGCGAAACCATCTTCAACGAGATCAGGTCGCGCATCCAGGAAACGGACCTCTCCGCCCCGGCCCGCAAAGGCGACTGGTGGTACGCCGTTCGGACGGAGGAGGGCAAGCAGTACCCGACGTACGTGAGGATGTATGCCAGCCCCGACGGCCCCGAACAGATCCTGCTGGATGTGAATGCCCTCGCCGAAGGTCACGACTTCTGCCAGGTCGGTGTGTTCGCCGTATCGCCCGACCATCGCTACGTGGCGTATTCGGTGAACACCGACGGCAGCGAGGAGTTCACGATACGTTTCCGCGACACCGATACCGGTGAGGACCTCGGCGACCACATCGACGGCACCTACTACTCGGGAGCGTGGTCGACCGACGCATCGCACTTCTTCTACACGACCATCGACTCTGCCCACCGGCCGGACAAGGTATGGCGCCACACTCTGGGCACGGACCAGTCGAGCGACGTCATCGTCATCCACGAGGAGGACGAGCGGATGTTCCTCGGTGTGGGAACGACGCAGGACGACCGCTACCTGCTCGTGTCTGCCGGTAGTCAGACCACCGCCGACGCTCGCTATCTCGACGCCTCCGAACCAACCGGTGAGTGGCATTTCGTTCGCCCGCGGATCCATGGGGTCGAATACTCGGCCGACCACAAGGACGGTCGATGGCTGGTTGTGACCAACGAGAACGCCCTCAACGGCAAGTTGGTGTCCGTTGCCGTCGACGACGCAACGAACGAGCTCGAGGTGATTTCGCCAGACCCGGCCCGCAAGATCGCCGGGGTTCTCACCCTGAAGAATCACGTGATCGTCGCGGGCCGGAGGGATGGACTCACCTCGGTGACCGTCATCGACTCGACCGGAAGCCAAACGGACCTCGACTTCGACGAGGACGTCTATACGGTGGGTGTGGGGCGGAACCTCGAGTACGACACCGCCACACTCCGCATCGGATACCAATCGCTGACCACTCCACCCCGGGTGATAGACGTCGATCTCGAAACCGGGGTTCACGAGCTCGTGAAGGAGACACCTGTCCTCGGCGGGTACGAACCGTCGGACTACACCGCCCACCGCGTGTGGGCCACGGCCTCGGGCGGCACGCAGGTTCCCATGTCCGTCGTCCACCGGGCCGACCTGGACGCGTCGAAGGCGAACCCGACCCTCTTGTACGGCTACGGATCGTACGAGGCGACGATCGATCCCTGGTTCTCGGCCGCCCGCCTGTCACTCCTCGATCGCGGGATGGTGTACGCCCTCGCCCACGTCCGCGGCGGCGGGGAGATGGGGCGCAGCTGGTACGAGGACGGGAAGATGGCCCACAAGATCAATACATTCACCGATTTCATCGCCTGCGCCGAGCACCTGGTGTCCGACGGCTGGACGACTCCGGACCTGCTGGCGATCCGGGGCGGGTCGGCCGGGGGTCTGCTCATGGGTGCCGTCGCCACCATGAAACCGGAACTGTTTCGAGCGGTCGTGGCCGAGGTTCCGTTCGTAGACGTGGTCTCGACGATGCTCGACGAAACGATCCCGCTGACCGTGATCGAATGGGAGGAGTGGGGCAACCCGAAGCACGAGGATGACTACCGATCGATGATCGCCTACTCGCCGTACGACAACACCGGCGTCGGTCCCTATCCGGCGATGCTGGTGACCGCCGGGCTCAACGACCCCCGTGTGGCCTATTGGGAGCCCGCGAAATGGGTGGCGAAGATGCGCGCCACGTCCGAGATCCGCGGTCCACTGCTGTTGAAGACCGAGATGGGCGCCGGTCACGCAGGACCTTCCGGCAGGTACGACGCCTGGCGCGACGAAGCCTTCGTGCTCGCATTCGTGCTCGACCAATTGGGTCTGACATGACCGAGGCGCCCCCTCTCCGTTGGGTGGGGATCCTGGCGACCGCCCTCTACGCCGTGACCGGAGTGTTTCCGTACCTGGCGTCGGGTCTGGTGGTGCCGGCCGTCGCTCTGATCATCCTCATGGTCTGCTGGGGCATCGGCCTCGTGTTCACGGCGCGTCTCGGTTGGACGAGACCGCTGCTGTCGCTTCTCGGTGTCCCCGCCGCTCTCGCCTTCTGGTGGTTGTTCGTGACCGCCGGGTCGGAGCTGTTCGGATGGACAGCCTGACGGAACGGGGCACGAGCCCGCTGACGTTCCGGCTCTAGAGTCGGCCGCGGAGAGGAGTCGACGATGAAAGCGGTCAGGGTTCACGAACTGGGCGGGCTCGACGCCCTCGTCTACGAAGACGCACCGTCCCCCGAGCTACCGCCCGGGCACGTCCGGTTGGGAGTACGTGCGGTTGGGCTCAACTTCCCCGACCTCTTGATGACCCAGGGGCTGTACCAGTTCCGACCCGAGCTCCCGTTCTCACCGGGATTCGAGGCAGCCGGTGTGGTCCTCGAAGTCGCTGAAGACGTTCCGGGGTTGAGCCCGGGCGACCGGGTCACCGGGTTCAGCACCCACGGGGCCTTGGCGGAGGAGATGGTGGTCCCCGCATACGGTTGTTTCCCCATCCCCGACGGGATCGACTTCGCGACGGCGGCTGCGATGACCGTCACCTACGGGACCTCCTATCACGCCCTCGTCGACCGGGCGCGGCTGGCGTCCGACGAGACGCTGCTCGTGACCGGTGCCACCGGCGGCGTCGGTTCGGCGGCCGTCCAGCTCGGAAAGGCTCTTGGCGCCCGGGTCATTGCCACGGTCGGGTCGACCGCCAAGACGGAGGTCGCCTCCAACCTGGGGGCGGACCATGTGATCGACCTATCGGAACACAATCTGAGAGAAGGTGTCAAAGCACTCACGAACGGTCGGGGCGCAGATGTCATCTACGAGCCCGTCGGGGGTTCCGTTTTCCTGGATACTCTGCGTTGTGTCGCCTGGGGTGGACGGATCCTCGTCGTCGGATTCGCCTCGGGTGTCATCCCGGAGGCGCCGATGAACCTCGCCTTGCTGAAGGGGAGCTCCATCGTCGGCGTGTTCTGGGGAGAGTTCGCCCGGCTGGCGCCCGACTCCAATCACGCCAACACCGAGAGGATCTTCCAACTGCTCGAAGAAGGCCGAATCGACCCACTCATCTGTGCCACCTTTCCACTGCCGGAAGCGCGCCAGGGCTTGGCGATGCTCGCCGAACGTCGCGCCACGGGGAAGGTGGTCGTCACGGTTGGTGACTAGCGCGAATCTGCCGGTTCCAACTTGATCCTCCGTTTGTAGGGGCCCCGGGGTCGATGTCAATGGAGACAGCCTGGAGGCCACATGCACGCCAAGACTCTCGAATCCCTACGCGACGCAATCGATCGTTCTCGCACGAGCACGGGCGCGC
>JAOUGY010000049.1 GCA_029865445.1 Acidimicrobiia bacterium
GACTCCGGCCGCCTCGTTCGCGCCGGCGACCTCGACCAGGCGCAAGATCCCGGCCACTACGTCGCCTGGGATGGCGTAGCCGGTCGGCCGGTGGTACTCGACCCGGCCCGGCGCGGCACCGACGTCGAGGATCATGGTCGCCTCGCGCTGACCGGGCGGATCGATCTCGGCCTCGGGGGCCGCCAGGTGAGCTGCCGGCCGGTGTTCGATGTTCTCGCCGAAAGGTGCCAGACGATGACCCCGGATGTGGCCGAACAAGTGACCGGGGTCACCGCCGAGGCGATAAGAGAGGCCGCCCGGGTGTTGTGGGAGCACCGCCCGGTGGCGTTCTACACCTGGAGCGGGGTCGAACAGCACGGCGATACCACCCAGATCATCCGGGCCGTCAACGTCTTGTACGCGCTGACCGGCTGCCTGGACGCTCCGGGCGGCAACGTTGCGTTCACCCCCGTGCCGTCGAACCGGGTCGACGGGATCGACTTGCTCGAGCGGACTCAGTGGTCGAAGGTGATCGGGCTCGAGGACCGTCCTCTGGGTCCGGCCCGATTCGGGTTCGTCAGCGGGGAAGACTTCTACAACGCAGCGCTCGATCACAGGCCGTACCGGGCACGTGGGTTGGTGAGCTTTGGGACCAACCTCCTCATGGCCCACGGCGACAGCGGACGGGGCAGAGATGCCCTCCGCTCCCTCGACTTCCATGTGCATTTCGATCACTTCATGACTCCGACGGCGCGCGAAGCGGACATCGTGCTGCCGGTCAAGACTGCCTTCGAAGCCGAAGGACTCATGATCGGTTTCGAGACTTCTCAGGATGCCCAGTCACTCGTTCAGCTGCGCCGGCCACTGATCGATCCGCCCGGAGAGGCGCGGTCCGACCTCGAGATCATCTTCGAGTTGGCGAGTCGACTCGGCCTCACCGAGCATTTCTTCGACGGCGACATCGACGCGGCATGGCAACACCAGCTCGACCCGAGCGGCATCGCGCTCGAACGACTCAAGGACGCCCCGGAGGGAGTGTCACTCGGACTGGAGACAAAGCACCGTAAGTACGCCCTGGTCGACGCCGACGGGATTCCGGCAGGGTTCAAGACACCGACCGGACGCATCGAGCTGTATGTCGAGGCCTTCCTCGACATCGGTCAGTCACCCTTGCCTGCGTTCACCGAACCAGCGCTGAGTCCCCGTTCGAGGCCTGAACTCGCGGAACGGTTCCCTTTGGTCCTGACCTGCGCCAAGTCGCTTCATTTCTGTGAAACCCAACACCGCCAGGTCGCAACGCTCCGCCGCCACGTACCCGAGCCTGAGGTCGAGCTGCACCCGACAACCGCCGGCTCACGGGGCATCAGCGAGGGCCAGTGGGTTGTGGTCACCACGCCGCTGGGAAGTGTCCAGGCGAGGGCTGCTTTTGATGAGACCCTCGATGCCGACGTCGTATGCGCGCAGCACGGATGGTTCGAGCCGTGTGAGGAACTCGACCTGGCCGGTTACCCGCCGTTTGGACCCGGCAGCGCCAACCTCAATCTGGTTCTCACGCAGTCACCGAGTGACCCGATTTCCGGCAGCTCACCGCTCAGATCCCAGATGTGCGATGTGGCGCCTCTCGGATAGCTCATTGCAAGGCAGGTGGAAGCTCCACCCTCGATTCAGGACCCGCTCGTGTTTCACAGGCCCGAGGTAGCCATGCGGCTCAACGAAGACGGCTCTCCACATCCTTCGTGAGGACGGTCCGGAGCCTGCTCGATACTTGTTGCAGCACTGCGTACCGTTCGTTGTCATCGAGGTCCATCCACGATGTCTCGGCGAGCTCCTCTGGACGAGCCTTCCAGTCTTTTCCTACCCGAGCGCCCTGCCATCCTCCCGTGGGGTGTGCGCTACACGGACTGACTCGCTGCTGCACAGTCTTCCGCGCGGATGTCCGCCACCGACATATCGGATCCTTGGCGTAACCTCCCGCCGATGATGGGCATACGGATCGTCGTGTTTGCGGTCGGGTTGTCGCTGGTGGCGTGGACCTTGCTGTCGGCGATCCGCACCGTGGTCCTTCCCCGGGGCGCCCAGAGCGCCATCACCCGGGTGGTGTTCCGGACATTCGGTCGGCTCTTCCGAATGGCCGCCGGAGCCCGCCCCACGTTCGAGCGGCAGGACCGGGTCATGGCCCTCTTCAGTCCGGTTTCGTTGTTGGCGCTGGCGGTGGTGTGGGTGATCCTGGTCGATCTCGGGTACATGCTGATGTACTGGTCGGTGCAACAGGCCGGTTGGGCGGAGGCCTACTTCCTCAGCGGATCGTCGTTGCTCACGCTCGGGTTCGCCCCTGCCGAGGGCCTCACGGAACGGATCCTGGCTTTCTCAGAGGCCACCATCGGGCTGGGTCTGGTGGCGTTGCTCATAGCCTTCTTGCCTGCCATCTACTCGAGCTTCCAACGCCGCGAACGAAAGGTGGGCGAGTTGGAGGTCCGGGCCGGGAGCCCTCCGACGGCAACCGAGTTCCTCACACGTCACCACAGCATCGGGTGGCTCGAGGACATGTCGGGATCTTGGCTGGATTGGGAGGCCTGGTTCCTCGAGATTCAGGAGGCCCACACCTCGTATCCGGCCTTGGTGTTCTTCCGCTCCCCCATCCCCGAGCAGCACTGGGTGACGGCGGCGGGAACCGTCCTCGACGCCGCCGCCCTCCTTGTCGCAGTCTGCGATACCGGCAGCCAGCCCGAGGCCCGGGTGACCATCCGAGCGGGGTGGCTGGCGTTGCGCCGGATCGCCTCATTCTTCGGGATCGACTTCGACCCCGACCCCCAACCGGACGACCCCATCAGTATCCGGCGGGTTGAATTCGACCTCGTGTACGACCGACTCGCCGAGGCCGGTCTGCCGCTCGTTGCCGATCGCGACCAGGCGTGGAAAGACTGGGCAGGATGGCGTGTCAACTATGACTCCGTTCTTCTCCAACTGGCCGAACTCACGATGGCGCCGTACGCCCCTTGGACGTCCGACCGCTCCAGCCCGGGCCACACGGCCCCGCGCATCCGCCGCTGGGGCGTGAGAAAACAGGTGAGAACGTCGGCCTGATTGGCGTCCGCGATCTCCAGGGCCGGGGCCATTCGTGCGGAGCACCCTGAGGCGGGGCGCAGCCGACTCGGAGGACCCCGGCCCGCCGCCGGATGGCCCGCGGGTAGGATTCGAGGAAGGAGCGTTGATGGCTGACGAATCCCGTGACCTGTTGAGGATCGCCATGGCGATGAACGGCGGGGTCAGCCTCGCCGTGTGGATGGGTGGGGTGGCGGCGGAGACCCTCGAACTGGTACGCAGCGCCTCCGATCCTCCCGGTGGTGCGCGCAACAAATACGGTGCGCTCACCGAACTCCTCCGCTACGAGCCTCAGGTAGACATCATCAGCGGAACGAGCGCCGGGGGCCTCAATGGCGTGCTTCTCGCCTACGCCCTGTCCAACGGGATCCCAACGCTCGATGGACTCAGGCGGATCTGGTTGAAGCACGGCGATTTCGCCGGTCTCCTGCGCGACGCCGACGAGCCGGACCCGGCCTCTCTGCTTCAGGGCGACGCCGTGTTCCTGAGAGCCATCGAGAAGGGACTCGAGGACCTGGTAGCGCCGAGGGTTCCGCTCACGGACCCGGTTGATTGGCCCGTCAGCCTCTTCGTGACCTCGACGCTGCTCGACGGCGAGTCGCGGGAGTTTCCCGACGACTTCGATGAACGCATCGTCGACACCGACCACCAACTTCTCTTCACCTTCAGGTACGACCCAGGCGGCGACAACGACTTCGACAGAACCGACGAACCGGCACGGAAACGGCTCGCCAAGGCCGCCCGCTCCTCCGCCTCGTTCCCCGGTGCATTCGAGCCGACCCTCGTCGAGGTTGGCGACGATGCCGGACTCGACATGTCCACTGTCATAGCGGAAGCGGACCGGATCTCGGGGAACGCGTGGATGGTCGACGGCGGTGTTCTCATGAACCGGCCGATCGCACCAGCCATCAACGCGATCTTCAATCAGGTAACCGAACGCTCTGTCCGCCGGGTCCTGGCCTACGTGCATCCGGATCCGGCCACGGCCCGTCTGCGTCCGCCTGCCGACCCCCAGTCGCCCCCCAGTCTCTCGTCGGTGATCGCGAAGTCGGTCGTGACCATTCCCCGCCAGGAGTCCATCTCAACCGAGATCGGACGCCTCCGCGACCACAATCGGTCGGTCCGATCACAGCGAGCCTCGCGGGACGCGCTCGTCCTCCGCTTCCCGCCAGGCGACGACATCATCGCAACGGCACGCAGCCTCGTGCCGGCGTACCGCATGGTCCGCAGCACCCGTTCCGTGTCGCGCACCGTCGACACGGTCTATCAGACGGCGGCAAAACTGACCTCCACCGGCGACGACGCGTGGCTCCCGCCCACCGAGGATCTCCGCCGTGTCCTGTTGTGTGCTCGCCTGAAGTTCCTGCCGGCCCAGGACCGCTTCTTCCGGAGCGAGCGCTCCGGCGACGCGATGTCCGACGACACCTCTTGGCGCTACGGAATCAGCACGGCGCAACGCATCGTCGGAACGGTGATCGACCTCGTCCACCGATTTGGGGAGGCTTTGGCCCTCGCGACGAGCGCCGGAGTCTCGCCGGCCGATACGTTTGCCGAGGAGCGGCAGGCGATCGAGCGCTTGTTGGGAAAAGCGACTTCGCTGCTCGCCCTCATCGAAGAGGTACGCCAGACGGACAAGGGCCAATGGAGCGCGGCGACTCTCCGGCTGCGCCGACTCTTGAGCCACGGGGGGACCGGAGAAGCGGCCGGACAGCGGCAACGTCACATCCTCGAGGAGTGGGCTGAGGACAGCTACGCCAACTGGACCAGCCGCTGGAAGGAGGGTCGACCCCAATCCTCCGAAACCGGAGATCCACTGGCAGAGGTGGGAACGGCCGCGCTCGATGCTGCCTCGATACTGCTCGAGGAGGGGCAGATAGTCGACTCCGTGGAGAGGAAACTCGAGACAGCCTTCCCCGATCCGTCCGACATCGACGAATGTGAGGGCCACCTATGGCAAGTTGCCGTGGTGGTCCGGCAGCTCACGAGAGAGGCCGATGCCGACGAGGTTCTGCAGCGACTCCTGGCGCTCGAGGTGATCCAGCTCGTGGGCGGGCAGGAGAGCGGCCTCCCTCAGGAGGTCGAGCTCATCCAGATCTCGGCCCTTGCCGATCAACATCTCATCGAGGGGGGACCGACCGATCCCGCCGAAAAGCTCACCGGCGTCGAACTCGGACACTTCGGCGCCTTCCTGAAGGGGTCGTGGCGTGCCAACGACTGGATGTGGGGACGTCTCGATGCGGTCAGCCGGATGGTCTCCGTCCTCATTGAGCCCAGGCGGCTACGGCAGTTGTACGGAACGGACGCCGCAGCCTTGTACGAGAACCTCGCCGTGGTCGCTACCGCCAGCGACGACCCGGAACTGGCCGCCTGGCTCGCCGGCAGGTGGGAGGCGCAGGGTACGGCTGTGAGAGAAGAACTGGCTGCGATGCTCACGGGGTCGACGGTCAGGTTGGATCTGACCCGGGCAGCCATCGTCCGCGCCCTCCAACTGGAGGTGATCCGGCACGAACTTCCCAACGTCTACCAAGCGCTCCTCTCCGACGAGCAGGCCAAGTCCCATGTCGCCGACAGCCGGATGTTCCGCGCCAGATTCGTCGACGCGGTCACAAGCCCCGACCAGTCCCCGTGTTTCGTCAAGCCTGGCCGAGCAGAGTCCTTCGTCGAGGGCGCCTTCGGCGCGTTTCAAGTGGGACGAGAGACGATCGGCGACGAGATCAGTTCCGATCGAGGCGTCCAAACTGCCGTCCACGCCGCCGTGGGAACGAGCGCGGCGGGCGGACAGAAACCGCTCAGAAGCATTGCGCCCCCTGTCCGCGGGGCGCTGCTGTGGGTGCATCGCCTCTACCGGTACTTCACGCCAGACACCGGGCTCGCCCGAGTGCTCAGGTTCTTGACCTTCGCAGTCGCCGGTGCTCTCATCGCCACGTCGTTCATCAGTCGCGAAGCCAATCCTCTCACCTCGGTGATCGGGCTCGTCGTGTTGTTGATGGCCTTCCTACTCGGGCTACCGAAACCGGCGGTGCTCCTGTGGTCTGTTGGGTTCGTGGCGGCGGCGTTCCTCGTCTGGAACGCGGGCACACTCAAGGACTTGAACTGGGTGGGAGTTGCGGTGGCGTGCAGCCTGGCCGGCTTTCTCGGGACGGCCGTGTTTCGGTGGAAATGGGCTGCGGTGGGAACGATGGTCCTCGTCGCACTCACGCTGTTTGCTGTTGCCACCATTGAACCTCTGGGCGACTGGCTGTCCGGAGACGACGCCGATGTGGCCGAACCGGTTGGCCTGTCAGCTGAAGCCGAGGAGCTCAAGGCCGAGCTGGAAGACGCCCTCGACGGAGGCAGGGTGGAGATCATCTACCCCGAGGACACCGAGGAGGTCACAGGCGTCGACGCGGCTCTCGAGTGGATCGAGCGCCACCGGATCGAAGTGACCGCCTTCCTGCTCATCGTGGGTTTCAGCGGCATCGGGGCGTATCGGGCCCGTCGGGAGTGACGCCGCGGTTCCGGCCGCAGCGACGTCCGGGCATGCCACCGAGGCGAGAGGTTCATTCACCACGGAGTTTTCGAGGCTCGGCGCGGGCGCATGCCGGGCACTTCGCCGCTCACCGACGTTCAGTCACCCCTCCGGGTACGTGCAGTGCAGGAGCGTGACCGCAGGAAGTGACACTTGTTCGGTGCTGGATGCCACGGCGAAGGCGTGCCGTAGAGCGATGATCGACGATCGGAACCGATGGCGGACACATCGATCCCTCCGAACCGGCCGCCGATCACGCTCTCACCGCCTCGGACCGTCGGTCCAGGACCACGAAGACCGCAGTGGCCACGGTCACGAGGAACGCCGTCGCCGAGAACATGGCCGGGTATCCGGCTCGTTCGATCACCAACCCGAGCACGGGAGCGGCCAGCAGCGGCCCGGCGTCGAACATCGCCGTGTACAGGCTGAGGGCCGCGCCCCGACGCGAGTCGGGGGCGCGTTCGGTGGTCAGCCGGCCGAGGATGGGGAACATGAAGGCGTGACCGAAGCCGCCTGCGATTGCAGCCGCCGCCAGCACCGGCGTCGAACGGGCGATCGCCAGGAGAGCAAACCCGGCCACGAAGGCCAACACCGCCGGTTTGACCATCCGGGTAGGACCCAAGCGGTCGGGCAGGGTCGACAGGGTCAGCCTGGCGACGATGGCGGTGATCGAGTAGGTACTGAAGTAGAGCCCCACCGACCCCACTCCGGAGGCGTCCACGAACGTACGCATGAATGCGAACAGCACCCCGTACCCGGCCCCGAAACCGATGGTGAGGACCCAGATCGGGATGAGCTGTCGCTCGCCGGCGAGCGTTCTGATCGCACCCGGGTGGGCGAGCGGTGGGCGATCGGGTAGGGCCCGGAGCGAGAAGGCGACGACGACACAGGCCAGTTCGGCGGCGGCCATTCCGAGGAAGAGGGCGGGGAAGCCAAACCGCCCGATCACGGCCGCACCCAACGCCGCACCGAAGGTGGCCGCCGACATCCCGGACAGACCGTAGTAGGCGATGCCCTGCGCGCGTCGCTCGGGCGGCATCACATCGGAGGCATAGGTGAACAGCCCGGTGAAGAAAACTGCCGATGCCACCGCGTAGACGGAGCGGGCGACGTAGACGAGAGGCCCAACCGAGCCGACGGCGAGCAGCGAGAGCGTCGCTCCGATGCGGACGATCGAGGAGATACGGATGAGTGGGACGCGACCGAACCGGTCCATCGTCTGGCCTGCCCACGGCCGGGCCACGATGGCCGCACCCGCCGCTACCGAGGTGATGGCCCCGATCACCACTTCCCCAGCGCCGAGGGAAGTGAGGAACCCGGGGAAGTTGACGAACATCGAAAACGACAGGTCGGAGAGGAAGTTTCCAACCCAGGCGCGGCGAAAAGGAGGAGTGAAGATCGACCGCACCGCGGCAGTATCGCATCCGCTCGACCGTCACCAGCCGGTCGATCGATCGTTGGAAAGCAGTGGATCGACGAACGACCGGATCAGATGCCGAGAACCCTCCGCACCCCGTCGTCGATCGCACCCAGAAGCGCCGGTCCTCCGTCCACCGTACGTAGGGTGCCATCGCAGGGGGACGGACCCGCCTGGGGGACGGACGGTGTGCCGAATGTCACGTCCCCGGCTCCCACGATCGGATCATCTCGGCCTGGGGTGGGCTGGGAATGCCGAAGTCGGAGATGGGATGGGCAGCGACTAGCGTGCCGTCCGCAACGAGGTCGCGATACCGGCGCATCCCTGCTTCCGGTGAGCCGGTAGCTGTGTCCTGGGTCAGGTTCACGAAGACATCGACCCTCGCCTCTTCGATGCTGCGCAGAAGCCCCAGTCCGTCACCTCTTCGGAATGGGTAGGCGCCGCCCGCCAGGCGCCCTTCCACCACCCAGAATGAGTGTGGAACAGGGCCGGTGTCAGCACCTACCGGGCCCCAGCGGGTCTCAGGCTGTGCGTTCATTCGGCGTCGGGTGCAGTCACGACGTTGTGGGACCCTGCTGAACCATTCCGGCATCGTATGCAGACGGTGCAGGTAGCGGTGCAACCCGTGATGCGTCGTGGGCTCGTGGCAGGCAGGCGATCGAGCAGGATCGAAGAAGCCTTCGAGGCCGTATGTCCCGTACTGTCGATTCGAACTTCCAAACACAAGGACGGACATGCCGATCGTCGACTTCCACAACGTCTCCACCCAAGGCCTCGAGAGCTCACCGGTCGCCGACGCCCTCGCCGGGCTGCGGGCGAACGAGGCTCGCTACTTCAAGAACAAGTACGACCACGTGTTCACCGTCGAACCGGCTCCCGAGGCGGTCGAGGTGATCGAGTGGGTGCACCGGATCCTGGCGGAGGAACGCGACATCGTCATCGCCTCTCCGCCATTGGAGGCGACCAGTTTCGAAGTCGACGGCATTCGGATGGCCTACGTGTTCTATGAGAGCGGACTGTCGATCAACGTGATGTACACGCTCGCCGACGCAGGAAAACGCGCCGTCGGGTTCAAACTGTCCGACGGGATGGACGTCCCCGCCGAGCTGGAAACCCGCTTCAAGTTCGCCCGCCAGAAGTCCAAACTGGCGGGAACGATCCGCGGATCCTTCTTCGTGATCAAAGGCGAGTACTGAGCCAGTCCAGACCGGGTGTCAGGGTTCCACCCGCGGGAACCGCGATCGGTCTTCGAGTTCACCGATCGGCATGCTGTTGCGGATGTACTGATCACGGCCGTCGAAGGGCGGGGTGTAGTCCCAGTCGACGCCTCGGGCCCGCATCACGCGGCTGACGAAGGCCCGCCGATGCTGACTGAGCAGGACCTGTTCGGTGAGGGCGGTGCTTTCCACCGCGCCGCAACCTCGGCTTCGATCGCCGTCACCTCCTGGGGCAGGGAGCCGGCCAGGTTGTGTAGCTCCTCGGGGTCGGCTTCGACGTCGAAGAGCTGCGGCGGATCGCCGGCGGCGACGATGGCCTTCCTGCTCCCGCGCTGCACCATCAACATCGGCGTGGTCGTCCCCTCCGCGTAGTATTCGCCGAACACCTCGCCATCCGAGGTGTCGCCGCCGATGGCGGCGAGGAGGGACATCCCGTCGACCGGAGTCGGAAACTCCACGTCGGCATCGTCGGAGGCCAGGGACACCAATGGAGGGCCCAGGTCGACCAGGGAGACGGCCTGTTCGATTCGCGCCGGCCGGAACCGAGCCGGACTGTGCACGATGAGCGGCACCCGCACCGATCGCTCCAGGAAAGTGATCTTGAACAAGAGACCCCGTTCACCGAGCATGTCGCCGTGGTCGGAGGTGAGCACCACGATGGTGTCCTCTCCCGACTCCCGGACTGCCTGTAGAAGGAGTCCGACTCAACTATCCACGTCGCTGACCGAGGCGTAGTAGGCGCGGCGGGCGGCGATGACCTGGCGTGTACTCAGTTCGATGTCGGAGGCGCCTATCGCGTACCGCAGACGCTCGGTGTGGTGGTCCCGGGGGGCGGATTCGTATGGGGTCACCGGATCGTCCGCGATGTAGAGATCCCCGGCGAGCATGCGCTCACGCATGGTTCGGCGGTCGTCCATGCGCCTCACAGTATCTGGAGTTCGACCGCCCGTCGGGACCGGCGGCCTGCGTGAAGGTGCCGCTATGCGCTTGATCGGGGGTTGCGTCTTGGGCACCGGCTCTCGCTACCGCTTCCTGTCCTTCTTCGGAGGGGGGATGCTGTGTAGGCGCGACTCTTCGCCAGATACGCGCCGAACTCGCCTGGCTTGCGGACCAGCGCCGCCGGCACCTCCCCTTTCTCGCCTCACAAGCACAGGGACAACCGGTCGGCGCCAGGGTCGCCGGGCATCTCTTGGACAGCATCATACGCACGGTTGCACCACAGGTCGATCAGTGTTGGGACCAACGCCGGTGGCGGTGAGCTCGCCACTCGACCACGGTGGAAGGGATCGCTCGATACTCCGAAGGGAGGAGCATGACAAGCATCGAAGCAAAGCGCGACGCGGCGCTGGAGCGTGTCAAGGCGAAGCGAGACTTCGCGACCCATGTGATCGCATACGTCGTCGTCAACGCGCTGTTGGTGGTGATTTGGGCAGCTACGGGACGCGGCTACTTTTGGCCGCTGTGGCCGATCGCAGGTTGGGGCGTCGGTTTGGTGCTCAACGCATGGACTGTCTACTTCAGCCGTCCGATCACCGAGGGCGACATTCAACGGGAAATGGAGCGGGACATCTGAAGCTCCACGGACGGAGGAGCCCCTGCGGGACGGCAGGGGCTCCTCAATTGCGAGCACTTCAGGCAGGGGTCACCGGATCCCGCCGCGCCCGTCGTGTCACCCGGCGGGGTCGAACGCCCCCAACGCCGGGAAGAAGGCGGACTTCGCCAGGAGATCGGCCTGGTCGGGCTGGGCGACCAGCAGCACGAGGTAGGCCGTGCCGTCCTGCTCACTCAGTCCGAGCCCGATGACCCCCACCTCGTGCTGGATCAGGTAGATGTCCCAAGCCAGGTGCTCCGACTCGAACCGGTCGGAAGGAGATCCCAGATCGGTGATGCCGTAACGTTGGAGCACCCCTGCCGCCAGTTCCTGTGCGCCCGTGTTGGGCGCCGCCAGCTGAACGAAGACGGTCGGATCGACCTCGGGGTTCCCTCGAGCCAGCACACCGGGCTCGAGCTCATTCCAGCCCGTAGGCGCCACACCGGAGAACAGTTCACCGCTGAACGGTTCCATCACCACCGCCCCGGCTGCATCGGCCTCGTACTTGTTGGCCAGTTCGTCCAGCATCGACTGGAGGTCGGTCTGTGCCATCCACCGTCCCCGGACCATCACACCGTCGATCTGGCTCGTGTTCGTGATGTCGTCGAGCGGATTGGCGCCGAGCAGGACGAGATCGGCGCGCTCGCCGACGGTGATGGTTCCGATGTCGTCGGCTCGCCCCATCACCTCGGACGGTATCCGGGTGGCGGCTTCGAGCGCCTGGTACGGGGTCAGCCCGGCCTGCACGAACAGCTCCAATTCACGGTGTTCGGAGAATCCCCAAACGACTCCCAGCGCGCTCGAGTCGGTGCCGACCAGCACCGGGACACCGGCGTCGACCAGCGCCACCAGCTGCTTCTGGTAGTGCTCCCACATCTGTTCACGCTGGGCGACAGGCGGCAGGATGTCTTCCAGGCGGGACGCGCCTGCATCTCGCAGGATGACGGCGAGTTCCCCGGCGGCAGGATCCTTCCACTCTGCCAGTGTGGCCGGCTTGACGTACCTGTATTCGGGTCGCTGGAACATGGCTGCCTGACCGGGATCGGGCAGACTGGAGAAGATCTCGAACGCGGCGGCGTCCGTCGACATGGTCGGTGTGAACGCCACACCCGCCTCGACCATGAGCTCGACCAGGTCGGGCAGCTTCTGGTCGGCCTCTGAGAGGTCGAACACGTCGAGATAGTTGGCCCCCGGTCGACGTTCGTAGTCCTTGGCCACGTATGCGATCAGGTTGGGGTTGTGCTGGATCTCGCCACCAGACCTCACCAGATGTTCGATGCCGACGTCCGCCGGGACATGGGCGACGATCGACATTCCGAGCTCGTCTGCTGCTGCGACGATCCCATCGAAGGTGGCTCGCGACAAGAACCAGTTGACCTTGATGATGTCGTAGCCCTGCTCGTGTGCCTTTGCCACCAGGGCAGCGCCGCTCTCGGCGTCCATGGCCAACTCGAGCGCCGCCGGGCTGATCGAGACCCAGGGGCCCGTGACCTGGTCGAGGTTGTCGAACACTCCGCTGAACTGAGGCGGGAGCGCTCCGAGGCTCTTGGCTGCAACGATCTCCGGTCCGAGCCGCTGGCCGGTGGCGATCTCGTCGCGCCAGCCGAGGATCGCCGGGCCAGTTCCCACGTAGTCGATGTTCGGGTCGCGGATGGTGGTGACGCCGTTGGCGACGTGCAGGATCAGGGCATCCTCGTTGTCGAGCAGGTGGCTGTGTGTGTCGATGAGCCCCGGGATCACGTAGCCCCCGTTTCCTTCGACCACGGTCGCGCCATCGGGCACATCGATGGTTCCCACCGGGCCCATCGCTGTGATGCGGTCGCCGTCGGTGACGATCGTCTGATTCTCCAGGACCGTCTCGGTGGCGGTCTCCATCGGGATCACGTTGACACCGACCAGGGCGACGGCGTCGCCGCTCTGGGCCAGTGCCGGGGCCGGCGTCATCGACGCCAAGAACACGCTCATTGCCACTGCTCGCTTTCCGAGTCCGTTCGTTCTCATCTCTCTGCTCCCCTCACCCTGTGAGCAGCCGGCCGTAGAGGGCTCCTTCGTCACCCTCGTACGCGACCGACTCCACGATCTGGGACACGACTTCCTCGAACCGGGCCGACTCCCCTGCTGCCGTGACGGTCGACACGAGTCCCGCCACTCCATCACCGGCCGGGAAGGCCACAATCACACCTTCCCGATCGGGGCTCTGTACGGTCGACCTCCCGGCCTGGCGCCCGCCGAAGGACACCAGGTCGATGTCTCCGAGCTCGGCACCCGACGCGATGTCCAGCGCCGGCAGGGTGGATCGAAGGAAGACGTCGGGAGCCGCATCGACGCTGATCTCGAACCGCGCCAGCTCGCGCTGCTGGAAGAGGGAGGCGGGAAGAAACCCGACGTGGAGGACGAGGTCCCCTTCGACTGGCGAAGAACCGGCCATGTACCGGTCCAGGGCTGCCTGCTGGTTGGCAAGCACGACGGCGCCGTCATCGAAGGTCTCTTCAACGATCCACGCCGATGGGTGGCTCAGCCGGAAGGCTCCGTTCGCCGAGGTGAATTCGCTGCTCAATGCGTCGGTGAGCGCCTGGGTGTTCATCGTCGTCTCCGAGGTCGGTGGACTCTGGTCTGTGGGTTCGTCGTCTGATCGGTCGCAAGCGGAAAGTGCGATCACTGCGATCAGCCCCACTACGAGCGGTCCGGTTCTCCATGTCATCGTTTCTCCTCTCCGAATCAGGTGTCGTAGCACGGCAAGTACGCCCGCAACTCGACGCCGGGAGCCGTGTCGACCACGGCGTACGAGATCCCGTTGATACGGGTGATGGCCTGGTTCGGCATGCTGGGCGCTCCGGTGCCGACGGTGTGGCCTAGGCCTTCCCAGTGGGTTCGTGCGTTCGCCACCACCTCATCGACCGTCATCCCTGCCGGGAGGGTCGGATAGGTCGCGTACACGATGCGGCTGACGTCGCCCTGCTCTGGCGAGTCGATGGAGGTGCCACATCCACCATCGGCCATCCACTCGGTGTCGTCGTGGGCGACACCGGAGAGCACGGCGTCGCCTACTTCCTGCAAAGTGGTCCGGGCTTCGGTCAGCGCAGTCTCGGCGTCCTGCGGCCGGGTCTCGGAGTCATCGAGCGGGTGGCGTACCTGGTTCGAGCACGCCGCCAGCAACACGAGGCCAAACGCCAACAGCCGCGTCATGCCGGCGCCCTCGATGGATAGCTGGCGACGAGTTCGTCGACCAGCCGATCCAGTTCGGCCTGGGTCCGATAACGACCCTGCGTCATCACTCCGACCCGCCGACGGGTTGCGGCAACATCGTCGAGCGGATTGCCGTCGAGAAGCACCAGATCTCCTCGGTTGCCCCGTGCGATGGTCCCGAATCGGTGATCACCGCCCATGCGAGCGACCACAGAGGCGGCCTGCGCCGTGGCGGCCGCCAGCGCCGCGAAGTTGCTGAACCCTGCTTCGACCAACAGCTCGATCTCGCGGTGGATGCCGGCAGGAACGGTGCCTTCCATGAGGAACGACGTATCGGTGCCCGTCAGCACGGTGACGCCCTTGCGCCCGAGCTCGGCGAGGAGTGCCTTGAAGAAGGGAAGCTCCAGCTCTCTTCGGTACGGTCCCTGAGAGGCAAAGGCGCCGAGCTGGCGACCCCCCGTGCGCCAGTAGTCGAGCATCTGGGTCGGAACCACCCGGTACTCGGGTCGATCGAGCACGGCACCGGTGTCCGCGATGAGGTCGACCATGAGCTCATCGGCATACAGATTCGAGACGACGGCCACGCCATGGTTCGCGAGGATGTCTGCTGTTTCGGGAATCGCCGCGTAGTCGAGCTTGAACCCCGGGTCTCCCGGTTCGCCGCGCCAGTGTCGGAAGTTGAGCTCGTCGATGTGGGCGATCTCGTTCAGGCCTGCCGCGAGGATGTCCTCCAGGGCGAGTCCATCGAGGAGGTGGCCGGTCACGTACTCACCGGCGCTGCGGGCCTCGCGGATCGCTGCGAGATACACGTCGGGGTCGAGACCGTCGTAGACCTTGAGGAGGTCGAACCCGGCGTCCACCTGCCTGTGCACCTCGGCGACCACCTGCTCGACCGTCTCGATCTGTGCGATGGGAAGGGCGGGCAGACCGTCGGGAGGCGTCAGGTCGACGGGACCCGTGATCGTTGGGCCGGAGGTGAAGATCGTCGGCCCGATCAGGTCCCCGGAGGCGACTCGATCGCGCCACTCGACGTTGCGATGGTCTCCGCTCAGCGAGCGAACCGTGGTGACTCCCTCGGCGAGGTAGAGCACGAGATGGGCCGGGTCGGTGTCCCGGAACACCAGGTGAACGTGCATATCGCACAGTCCGGGCATCAGGTGCAACCCGGTGCCTTCGACCACCGTTGCCTCATCGGGGATCGGGGTCTGGGCTGCTGGTCCGAGCTCCGAGACTCGCCCCGACTCGACGATCACGGTCTGGTCGCTCAGCACGACCTCACGGTCCATTGGCACGACGGCGACGTTGCGGAACGCCGTCGCGCCGAGGCCCGGCGATGGACCGCCGGCGATCATCAGTGCGTCCTCGACGGGACGAGTCCCAAAGCCATCGTCATCGGGCCTGTTGGGCGGTTCGGTAGTTGGCGTAGATCGACACCGCCAGCGCCGCGAGACTCACCGACAGGATGCCCTGCAGCCAGTCGATGCCGCTGGTGTCTGCAGCGCCGAGGCCTTCGGCGATCAACCCGCCGAGGGCGCCACCGGCGAGGCCGCAACCGATGGTCACCAGCAATGACATGTCTTGGCGGCCCGGGATCACCAGACGTGCCAGCCCGCCGACGATCGCTCCGTAGATGATGCCGCCAACCACGGCCGCAAGAACTCCTGTCATCGTCTCTCTCCCTCTCTCGGATCCGATTCGGACCGCAACTGCTCGTCGCCTGGTCAGCGCTCGGCGGCGCGGGGTGGGTCGCACACACGCCAACCGTCGTTCGGTCCGAGCCAGATGACTTCCGCTCAACGTATGGATCGCCGGTATGTGAGTCGTCCCCCACCGAGGTGATCGTCGTCGTCCCGAGGGTGAATTGGACGTCGTCGGGAGGACGACAACGATCGACCCCTCGGACGACGACATCACGGGAGTGCCGGCATAGGTTCGACGTGTGACGTCCCGACCTCACGACCGCCCGATGCAATACGATGAGGTCGTGAACAGGGCTGTTCGTATCGGGCGGTGGATCGAGTCACTCCATCCGGTCGTCAAGGATGGCGTGCTCGCCGTCATCCTGGCTGGGGCGATGCTCGTCGACCTCGCTCAGCAGCGGCTGCCACCCGATGCTCCGCTTCGTGCCGCCGATCCTCTCGGCTTCGTGCTCGTGGCGCTGATGCTGCTTCCGCTGGCGTTCCGCCGGATCTATCCCATCGGCGTACATGTGGTAGTCCTCGCATCCTCGGTCGCGGTCGCCGCCCTCTTCTACCGACCCACATCGTTCGGGTTCGGCCTGCTGATCGCCACGTTCACCGTCGCCCGGTACTGCGACCGCCGGATCTCGTGGGTGGCGCTGGCGATCGGGTTGGCCTTCGGTGTGGCGATCAAGCTGCGGGCGATCGCAGCCGGAATCGACATTGCGTGGTTCGAATGGCCCCTGGACGCCGCCTATTTCGGCGCGGCCTGGTTCCTCGGCGATGCCATCCAGACTCGGCGCCGCTACGCCGACGAACTGGAACGCAATCGCAGGTCGCTCGCCCGTCAGGCGGTGGCCGAGGAGCGGGTGCGGATCGCTCGGGAACTGCACGACGCGATCGGCCATGAAGTCAGCGTGATGGTGCTCCATGCAGGGGGCGGCGAAGAGCTGCTCGATCACGACCCGGAACGGGCTCGGGGTGCGTTCCGCTCGATCGCCCGGGTCGGCCGGGAAGCCTTGGCCGACATGGACCGTCTGGTCGGTCTGCTGCGGGACGAGCACGAGGATCCCGGCGGGAACCAACCCAGATTCGAGAGTCTCGACTCGTTGATCGACGGGTATCGCGACCTCGGCATGGACATCCGGGCCAACATCGAAGCCGAGCCGGCCGGCATCCCGCAGGCGGTCGAGCAGTCCGCCTACCGGATCATCGAGGAGGCGCTGACCAACGCCATCAAGCACGCCGGCCCGACCCAGGTCGAGGTC
>JAOUGY010000327.1 GCA_029865445.1 Acidimicrobiia bacterium
AACTGGGGAGCATCCTCGTCGTCGAGCATCGCCTCCTTGTAGCTCTCATAGAGGGCACGGTCGGGAATCAGGCCTTCGGCTTCGCCAGTCAGATCGATACCCGTGACCTCGCCGTATCCGAGCGCCCGCGCCTGATCCTGGATGACGTTTTCCTTCGGCGTCTCCTTCCAGGCGTTCCATGCTCCCAAAGCCACCGTGTAGAAGTAGATGTTGCACGAGTTGGCCAGCGCCGAGTGTTCGTCGCTCCAGCCAAATTGGATGCCGGCGCTCAGATACCAATCGTTGTAGATCTGCTGCTCGCCTTCGCCCAGACCGGGTAGCTCGAGTCTGCCGTCGCAATTGACCAACCTGCTGTCGGGGTCGACCCCCTCGATCGGCCGTCCGTTCACTTCCCGGGGGAACGGGATGCCGGCCTCGAGTTCGGCCATGTAGGTGATCACCTTGAACGTGGATGCAGGCGGGTACAGACCGGATACCGCCAGGTTGTTGAACGCTTGCCGTTCCTGCAGATCGGAGAACGTGTCGGGGTCGAGCCCGCCGACGAAGAGCGACGGATTGAATGTCGGCACCGATGCCATGGCCAGGACCTGCCCCGTGGGGATGTCGAGGACCACCGCGGCCGCACGCTCGACGTCGTTGAGCGCTCCCTTCTTCCCTTGAGCCCGCAGATCGGCTTTCACGTTGTTGGCGTTTACGATGCCATCCACCAGCGCCTGTTCGACCCGGACTTGGAGATCGGAGTCGATCGTCAGGTACACCGTGTTCCCGGGGATCGCCGATACCTCAGGACGCTGATCGACGATCTGGGATCGATTGACCCGGAAGGCGATCTCACCCGGGGTCCCCTGCAGAAACTCGTCGTAGACGCGTTCCACACCCAGCTTGCCAATCCGATTGTTGGGGTCGAGCGTCGGATCGGTGTCGAGATCCTCTTCGGTAGGCAGACCGAGGTGGCCGACGACGTGGGCGAGGCTCTCACCCGCCAGATACACCCTCTCGGGGATCTTCTCGATCCGCACTCCGGGAAGCTGACGTACCTGCTCGGCGAGCCGGTACGCGTCCTCGGCGTCGACGATGGCTACCGTGAACTTGCCGTTGGTGCCCGCATCCTCGTACAGGATGTCGAGGTCAGTCGGCGGGATGTCGAGCAAAGCCGAGAGCCGCTGCACCAGATCGGCTCGTTGCTCACTCGTCACGAAGTGCCGGTCGACCACCACCGCAGGAACGATCCGCGAACTCGCCAGCGGAACGCCGTCGCGGTCCCGGATTTCACCACGAGGAGCAGGGGTGTCCTGAACGATCCACGATTCTTCCGACGCCACGACCGCCGCCTGGGCGCCTTCGGCCACCTGGATGAACCACAGCCGAATGCCCAACATCGAAAACATGGCGATGACCGCTCCCAGCAGCACCGCCAGTCTCGTGGTGAACTTCACAGGGACCTCCTGGCGGGCTCGATGAGCCTTGCCAGGACTGGCCAGGCGATCAGAGCCACGACAAAGGTGAACAGGGGTGTCATGACGATTCTCCTGAGAGCCTGGCCCCCGGTCAAGGGCAGCTCTGATACGAGGGTACCCACGGTCAAGAGCAATACCGACCCGACCAGTGTGAGCAATCCGATCCAAACAGCAGCCGCAAGCGGCGAATAGTCGGCTCGCTCCTTCGTCTTGATTGCGACGTATGCCACGACAGTCAACGTGAGCGCCCGCAGACCGAGGGCGGTGGAGCCGAGCGCATCGACGGCAAGGCCCGTCGTGAATGAGATCAGGAGCGTGGTCTCAGATCGGAGCCGCAAGGGAAGCAGGATCACCACGAGCATCACCACGTCGGGCGCGATACCGGCTGCGTTGGGACGGCCGAAGACCGTTGTCTGGGCAACGACGGCTGCCAACAACACCCCCAGGATGCCGAGGCTCGATCGCCACGGAGTCATCCTCCCTCCGTGGTGGTGGTCACGGGGGGGACCGTGACCTCCGGGGTGTCGTCGGCGATGGGCGCAGCCGGATCTGGCGGCCACACGAGAACCACGACGACGCGAAGCTGGCCGAGGTTCATGAAGGGCTCAACGGACGCGGTGAGGGTCTGACCTTCTGCGATGGCATCGTTCAGCACAGTGCCCACCGGCAGGCCCGCAGGAAACGCCTGCGAAAGCCTCGACGTGACAACCTGTTCCCCCGCCTGAACGTCGGTCGCGTTGACGAACACATCGAGAGACAGATCGCGCTCGAGCTCCATATCGGAACCCCCCGGGATCGATCGTAGGATTCCGTCCTGGCCTCCCACGGTCACCGTGACAGCGTCGACGTCGCCGGTGATGGGAACGACGGTGGCGCCGCCGGTCCAGCTCTCCAGGATCCTCCCCACCAGGTAGCCGTTGTCGTCGAGGACCGGCTGGCCAACCAGCACACCAGACTCGAGCCCATGGTCGATCCGGAACGACAGATCGAAGGTACCGGCCCGACCGGTCACGTTGGCGAACGACTTGCCGTATTCCTGGATGTCGAGGGGAAGGTTCTGCAACCGCTCGAGCACCTCCAGTCGCTCGAGCTTGTCGGCGACCGTGGCCAGCTCACCTTTGGCGGCGGCGAGTTCCGCCCTCAAGGCGTCGTTCTCCGCTCGCAGACTGGCGATGTTGGCCATTCCATCTACGAAATCCGCCACCGGGTCGACCACGGCCTGTGCCACGCCCTCGACAGGCTGGATGATTCGATTGGCGCCCGCACGGAGGCTGGCCGTGAGGCCGTCACCGCCCGAACGCAAGTCGAAGGTCATGAGGAGGAACGCCACCACGATCAGGGTCACGAAGAGGGGCAATGAATGGTCTTGACGGTATTCGCGCATCGTGGTGGATCGGCGTGAGAGATCAGGTTTGTGGGTCGGCGTCGTGGGGCTCGCCGCCCGACCCGGAGGTCAGGGCCGCGACGACGACACGAGCACATGATGCAGCGTGTCGAACTCTTCGAGACATTTTCCAGACCCGACGGCCACCGACACGAGTGGCTTGGCCGCCGTGACGATGGGCATACCGGTCTCGTTGGCAAGCCGTTGGTCGAGCCCCTCGAGCAAGGCTCCACCACCTGTCAGCCAGATACCCCGCTCCATGATGTCCGCCGCCAGCTCGGGTGGCGTCTTGTCCAATGTGTACTTGACCGCATCGACGATCGCCTGTGTCGGCTCTTCGATCGCTTCTCGGATCTCGGGACTCGACAACAGAATCGTCTTCGGGAGACCCGTGACGAGGTCACGGCCCCGGACTTCTGCAGCAGGCTCGTCGGCGCGGGGCCAGGCCGAACCGATGGCCATCTTGAGCTGCTCGGCAGTCCGTTCACCCAGCAAAACGTTGTATTCCTTCTTCACCCATTCGATGATCGCCTCGTCGAGTTCGTCGCCACCGACCCGGATCGACCGTGACACGACGATGCCACCGAGGGAGATTACGGCGACCTCGGTGGTGCCACCCCCGATGTCCACGACCATCGACCCCGAGGGCTCACCGATGGGCAGTCCACACCCGATGGCCGCTGCCATGGGCTCTTCGATCGTGTATGCCCGCCGGGCACCGGCGTGATAGGCCGCCTCCTCGACCGCCCGTCTCTCCACGGGGGTGATCCCCGACGGGACGCACACCACGATGCGAGGACGCGCCCAACGCCTGCGGTGCACTTTCTGGATGAAGTACCGGAGCATCTTCTCGGTGATGTCGAAATCGGCGATGACCCCGTCCCGGAGCGGACGGATGGCCTGAATCGAAGCCGGGGTGCGACCGATCATCCGTTTTGCCTCCATCCCCACCGCCAGAGCCCGCTGGTTGTTGGTGTTCACTGCCACAACCGAGGGCTCGTTGAGCACGATGCCTTGACCGCGAACGAACACCAGCGTGTTGGCGGTACCGAGATCGATGGCCATGTCCTGGCCGGCGATGGAGAAGAGACTTTCGGCCACGGGAACTCCCGGGAAGATTGGACTCAGAGTCTAGGGGTGGGTCTGACCATCCGCCATTCTGATGGCACGCGGTGCGCCAGAGGGGTTGTCCCCCACGAAGTGGGGGAAGGTCCCTGCCAGCGACCGAAGGGAGCTGGCAGGTAGGGGGAACACTCAACGCGCGAACACCATGTGAGGCGAACACCCGCAACCCGCCGGCACTCAAAGACTCGCGACGGCGCCATCCCACGGGAGGTGACACCCAGGAAACCCGACTCCCGCGTTGAGAAGCCCCTTA
>JAOUGY010000328.1 GCA_029865445.1 Acidimicrobiia bacterium
GACTGGTGACTGGTGACTGGTGACTGGTGACTGGTGACTGGTGACTGGTGACTGGTGACTGGTGACTGGTGACTGGTGACTGGTGACTGGTGACTGGTGGCTGGTGACTGGTGACTGGTGACTGGTGACTGGTGACTGGTGACTGGTGACTGGTGACTGGTCACTGCTACTGCTCGAAGTGGAAGCCTTCGTAGAAGTCTTCGAATTCGGTGAACTCCTCATCGGTCATGAGGCCGAGCCGCCATTTGATCTCGGCGGCGTCATATTGGAGTTGTTTGAGGGTTTCCTTGTTGGTGATCCACTGCTGCTGCGCTTCGAGTTGCGCGAGTTCGGTGCGAAGTCGATCGGCCTCCTCGGGGGTGAGGGCGGTCACCCTCCCACCCCAGCCGGGACCCGACCGCCCGGATCGAGCTTCGTGAGCACGATCGGAGGTGCTCCCTTGTTCAACATCGTGGCCGACTTGGCGAGATAGTGGGCCCGTTCGGGAACGCAAGCGTCCACGGGACACGCCCACTTGCACCGGGCCACCGGGTAGTAACCCTCGCATTCGATGCACACGCCCGGATCTATGACGTACTGGGATGGACCAGACGTGATCGCCCGGACCGGGCATTCCATCTCGCACGCCGAGCAGTTGATGCACTCGGCCGTGATCATGTAGGACATCTAGATCACTTTCGTGGCGAACACGTTCGTCATCCCGGCGGCCGCCACCCGATCGGCGATGACGTCCTTGTCGGTGGTGTACAGATTGCGCTCGAGCATCGAGTTGAACAGCACCGATCCCGAGAACGTGTACTTCTTGCCCATCCCGGCTTCGGTCGCCATCTGTTCGCGGACGAACGAAATGGCGTGGCCGGCCGCCAGGCTGTCGGGGAGCTCGAGCAGGTCCTCACCGGCGAGGGTTCGCACGGCGTTGTGACCTGCGATCGCTCCCGACACCATCACTTCGGTATGACCCACGAGGAGGCCTGACTTCTCGCCGGCGCAGAACAGGTTGTCCGCACCGCCGATCACTTTCATGCTGTCTTCTCGGGGTGACAGCGCGGCGTAGCGCATCGAGTTGCCCACCGTGCCCGCATACGGGTCCTCGTATCGAACCCGTTCGAATCCGGGGACCTGCCGGAGCTCGTGGAGTGGCATATACGAGGTCATGAGCTTGGCCTGGCCGGTGTCGAGGATGATGAGGTTCTCCGCGTACTCGGGCGAGGCGTACTGCTGGCACGCCTTGGCGCTGAGCTTCTTCATGTTCACGAGGTGGTCCGGGATCGGGATGATGGCGAGCCCTGTGTCGTCGAGTTGTTTCACGATGTCAGGGGCCATCGTCTCCTTGTTGAGCTTGCACGACCCGCTCATGGCCCCGATCGTCCCGTCGGCCTTCTTGCCGGGTTTCTCGTCGACGCCGGCCAGGCCGGCGAGGCTCACCCGGGGCCCGAACGTGGGGCAGCGGACGATGCACATCACGCATCCGCTGCCGTAGTCGGTGCAGTAGCTCTGGCCTCCGGACGTGCCGGTGCAGTCGATGAAGATGTCACCGTCGATCCTCACGCCGCTCTCCAGGATGACGGCGTCGATGCTCCCGTTGGTGCGGGAAATGTCGTTGACGCGACTGATAAGCCAGATCTCGATGCCGTGCTCGAGCAACGTCTGACGCACCCCGGCGCTGATCGTGTTGACGTCGTAGAGCGACGCGTGTTTGTGCCCGGGGAACTCGAAGTTCTTGTGCCGGGAATTGTCGTCGCACACCTGAAACAACTCGCCATGGCCGAGAGCGAACATCTCCTCGGTGGCGGTCCAGCGACCATTGTTGCGCATGATGCCGCCGACCATGCCCGCGCCGAGCAGGTCGTCGCTTCTCTCGAGGAGGACCACCTCGTCGGCACCCGCCTTCTTGGCGGCCATCGCCGCCGAACACCCGGACCATCCGCCGCCCACGACTACGACTCTCGTGCTCATGTCATCCTCCGATCGTCTCTCGGGTGTACTCGTAGGCGGCTTCCATCGCCGCCAGGTTCGACTCCATCGACCTTCCGGGGACCCGCTTGCGTACTGCGTCCCTGAGATTCTCGAGCGAAACCACGTCTGTGAGCGCCGCCACACACCCAAGCGATGTGACGCCTGCGGCGATCGGCTTTCCCGTGTGCTCGCGAGCGAGGCGGCTCACGGGGACGGCAATGACGCCCGGGGGAATGGGGTCCACGCCGTCGGCGTCGGCTACGAGCCGGGCACCGGAGGGAGCTGCCGCCAGGTGGGCATCGGCGGCTCCCTGGCTCAGTGCGACCAGCACGTCAGGATGATCGGCCCCCGCATAGGTGATGCGTTCGGAACCCATGACGACGTCGACCTTCGACGGACCACCGCGGGTGGCCGCCCCGTACTCGCCGTAGTGGGTGGCCCACAGGCCCTCTCCGAGGCCGGCCGCCTCGGACAGGATCGTTCCGGCGAGCTTGACGCCCTGACCGCCGAAGCCGGCGATCCTCACCTCCACCCTGCGCGGAGCCCCAGCCCGTCGGGTCGATGGCGCCGTCGGCGGTTTGGCGTCGTCGCGGCGCAGGGGTGCCGCCCACTCCCGGTATGAGGACAGGAACTCCGGCCAAGGGTTGGTGCTGAGAACCCCCAACGGCAACCCGGCATCCGAGGTGACGCCGATGACCGAGAACCCCGCCGTACGAGCCGCCTCGGTCACCACGGCCGCCAGTTGGGACGGGTTGGTGATCGAGCCGCGGGCGACCAGGGAGGCCGACAGGGCCGTCGCCCACTCCAGTGGCGACGCCGTCTGCTCCATCTCGGACTGGTACCCGGTGCCGCTCCACCCAGCCCGGTCGATGGCGTCGGTCAGGACATCGGAGCGAAGCAACACGAGCGTCATTCCGATGTTGCGGCGGGCCGCATGGATGAGATGATTGGTGCCCAGCGTGACCGCGTCGGCTGCGCCCACGATGATGATGGGGGTGGTCGGGAGCGCCGCCCGAAGACCGATGGCGATCGCGACCAGCCGGCCGGGCGGTCCCAGCACGAGCGGGAACGACGTGTGTCGGTGTTCCCCTGTGGGCATGTAGGGGAGGCTCGACAGGATGATCGGCTCCCCCACGTCGGAGGCGACTCGCTCGAACGTGTCCTGGAGCACGTCCCACGTCGTGGCGTAGGCCACGGTCATGACCGAGCCGCCTCCTGGTTGAGCACGTCGAGGATCTCATCCGGCGTGATCTGGCGTCCGTCGGCGCGGTGAATCCCTTCCACTCGGGCTCGGCCCGAGGCCACCCGGTCGACTTCGAGGCGGATCTGTCCCAGGTTGAGTTCGGGGACGATGATCCGGTCGACCTGATCGGCAAAACGGTCGATGACCACATCGGCGAACGGCCAGATCGTCTTCAGCTTGACGAGGCCGACCTTGGTGCCGGCCGCCCTTGCCTGGGTCACCGCGTGGGCGGCGGCCCGGGCCGTGCACCCGTACGCCACGATGACGGTTTCGGCGTCCTCGCACTCGGTTTCCTCCCAGTCGAGGATCTCGTCGAGGTGGTCCGACAGCTTGCGGTCCATGTACTGCCACCACCGTTCGACGACGTCGGAGTCCTCGGTGGGCGCCCCGCGTTCGTCGTGAAGGAGACCGGTGACGTGGAACCGGTATCCACTGCCGAAAAAGGCGAGCGGTGGCACGTCGCTGGACGAGAAGTCGAAGGGTCGATAGTCCTTGGGATCGCCGCTCGGTTGAGGGCGCTCGACCACCACCACGCTGTCCGGTATCTCCACCTTCTCGCGGAGTCCCGCCACGATGGCGTCGGAGAGGAGTACCACCGGCGTCCTGAACCTCTCGGCGAGATTGAAAGCCTTGACGGTCAGTTCGAACGCTTCCTGGGCAGAGGACGGATACAGAGCGATGATCGGGTGGTCGCCGTGAGTACCCCATCGTGCCTGCATGACATCCCCCTGGGCGACCTTCGTGGGCAGTCCGGTGGAGGGGCCCACCCGCTGGACGTTGACCACGACACACGGGATCTCGCCTACGACCGCGAAACCCAGGTTCTCCTGCATGAGCGAGAAACCCGGTCCGGAAGTAGCCGTCGCGCTCTTCATGCCGCCCAACGACGCGCCGATGACCGCCGCCATCGACGCGATCTCGTCTTCCATCTGGATGAAGACACCGCCGACCTGAGGGAGGCGTCCGCTCAGCGCTTCGGCGATATCCGACGAAGGTGTGATCGGGTACCCGGCGTAG
>JAOUGY010000329.1 GCA_029865445.1 Acidimicrobiia bacterium
CGTGGCGGTGTTCGACGACACGGCCGGCGACGAGGTCGCCGGTATCTACGAAGGACCGGAGCTCCTCGTCAAGACCCCGGGAGGCATGGTCCGCTGTGAGGCGGACGAGGTGGTGGTGGCCACCGGCGTCTCAGAGATCCATCCGGTGTGCCCGGGGAATGATCTGCGAGGCATCTTCACCCGCCGGATGGCGGCACGGTTGCTGGAAGCCGGAATCGACCTCGGAAGGGTGGCGGCGGTCGGCGATCCCCCCGCCGGTATGGAAGCGGTGCCTGGCGAACTCGTGCGGTTCGAAGGCAGGGACGGAGTGGTCACGGCCGTGGTCACCCGCACCGAATCGGGTGAGACGTCGACGCCGTGCGATGCGGTGTCGGTTGGGATCGGGACAACGCCCCGGGACCTCGTCGCCCGCATGGGTGCGGGGTGGAACGTCCGGACGGTCGGCACGGTGGCCGAACCCACACCACTCCCACCACCACCCACCAACGGTTTGGTGTGTCCATGCTCGGGAGTCGAGGTCTCCGACCTCGAATCGGTGTGGGAACGCGGGTTCACCGAACTCGACCTCATCAAACGTGCGACCCTCGCCGGTACCGGAACCTGCCAGGGAACGGTGTGCATGCCCCACGTCCGCTCGTTCATGGCCGCCCGCGATGTCGCCACGAGCGCATCGTTCACTCCCAGACCGCTGGTGCGACAGCTCACCATGGCAGAGACAGCCGCCGGATTCGCCCTCCCGGCGTTCAGAAAGACCGGCCTCGACGCCGAGCACCGCCGGCTGGGCGCTCACATGGACCGGTTCGGGGGCTGGTGGCGCCCATGGCGATACGCCGATCCCACGGAGGAGTACTGGGCCGTCCGCGAGGGCGTATCGCTGGGCGACGTGGGCACCCTGGGCAAGTTCATCGTCTCCGGGCCCGACGTGGTCGAGTTCCTCGAGCGGCTCTATCCGACCCGCTTCGCCGATCTCGCCCCGGGGCGATCCCGGTACGTCCTCAACCTCGCCGAGTCGGGGGCCGTCCTCGACGACGGGATGGTGTGCCGGATCGACGAAACACGCTTCATCCTCACCTTCACCTCGGGTGGCGCTTCGTTCGCCGAAGCCTGGATGCGGGACTGGGCGGCGACGTTCGGCACCCGGGTCCACATCCTCGACCGGACCCACGCCTGGGGTGCCATCAACGTCACCGGCCCCTTCGCCGCCGAACTCCTGGCCCGGGCCGGGCTCGGCGACCCGCCTACGTTCATGCGGCACGGCGAGGCCAGGATCGCCGGTGTCTCGTGCCGGGTGTTCCGACTCAGCTTCACCGGCGAGGCATCGTTTGAGCTGCACCATCCGGTCGACCGGTCGGTGGAGCTGTGGCAGGCCCTCATGCGGCTGGGAGCCGACCTCGGCGTCAAACCGCACGGCCTGGACGTGTTGTTCACACTCCGGCTGGAGAAAGGCCACATCATCGTGGGCATGGACACCGAGGCGGACTCGACGCCCGGACGGCTGGGAATGGAGTGGGCGGTCAAGATGGACAAACCCGACTTCATCGGGAGGTCCGCCCTGCAGCGCACCGCGAGTATCCCCATCGACAAACGGAACGTGGGGCTCGTCATGGACGGTCCCGCCCCCGACGAAGGCGCCATCATCCGCTCCCGCACCGACTACGCAGGGTACGTGACATCGGCCCGGTTCTCGCCGGTCCTCGGGCACACGGTGATGCTCGGGTGGGTGAACCTCGACGACAACGGCGATCCACCGGCCGACCTGTCCATCGACGGACGACCCGCTCGTGTGAGCCCCGTTCCCTTCTACGACCCGGAGGGTTCCCGTGCTCGCGCCTGAACCGCTGACGGGCGTCCGGGTTGTCGCCGAGCCCGCCGCCATCGACGCGCTGGTGATCGCAGCCGGGTCGACGCTCGTCAGGATCGCCCCCGACGACGCGTTCGTTATCGGGGCCGCCGAACTCTCCGTGTCCGACCCCCATGCGATCGTCGAGCGGGAAACCACGTTCGCCGGGGTGTGGGTCGATCGTTCCCTGGTGTCCGACTGGCTGGCCCGCACCGCCGAATGGCACCTCCCTCACGAGGATGGCCTGTCCCAAGGCATGGCAGCGGCCCTCCCCATCAAGGTGTTGACCACCGGAGGGCGGGCACTGGTCATGGTGCCTGTGAGCTTTGCCCACGAACTGGCCGACAGGCTGGGAGACCCGAGATGAACGAGTTCATCGAAGCCAAGGTCCGGCTCCGCTGGGGCGAGCAGAAACCCTCGTACGACGTGGTGATCATCGGCGGCGGGGGGCACGGGCTCGCAACCGCCTACTACCTCGCCACACGCCACGGCATCACCAACGTCGCGGTGCTGGAACGGGGGTACATCGGATCGGGCAACTCGGGACGCAACACCACCGTCATCCGCGCCAACTACGGAATCCCTGCTTCGGTTCGTTTCTATCAGCATTCGCTCGACCTCTACCGGCAACTCGAGACCGAGACCGACCGGTGGATCATGCATGCCGAGAAGGGCATCCTGTGGATGCATCACACCGAGATGGGCATTCGCACCGAGCGCGCCCGCGCCCACATGAACCAGGCGTTCGGGGCCGACACCCACTTCCTCACCCGCAAGGAGATCGGGAAGCTGGTTCCCGAGATCGACCTCGACGGTGGGGGCCGCTATCCGGTGCTCGGGGGGTCCTATCACACCCAGGGGGCGACGGCCCGCCACGACCGGGTGGTGTGGAGCTACGCCGAAGGAGCGATGGCACGGGGGGTGGACGTGCTCCAGCGGACCACCGCCACCGGGATCCGGCTGGACGGCGATCGGGTGACCGGAGTGGAGACCGACCGGGGCTTCATCGCCTGCGGCACCGTGATGTCGGCGACCGCCGGCCAGACCACCACCATCACCGACATGGTGGGGCTGCGCATGCCCATCCGCACCCACCCCCTGCAGGCGCTCGTCACCAACCACTACCGACAGACATTCCATCCCATCGTCGCCTCCGCCGAGCTGGCGTTCTACGTGTCCCAGACCGCCCGCGGCGAGATGCTGATGGGTGCAGAGTGGGACCGGCAACCTTCGTACTCGTACCGGTCGAGCCTGGAGTTCCTCCGGTCGTGCACGGCCAAGGCGATCACCATCCTCCCCTTCCTCGCAGACCTGAAGGTCCTCCGGCAGTGGACCGGGGTGTGTGACCTCACCCCCGACTCGTCTCCGGTGATGGGGTTCACACCCGTCGATGGCTTCTTGGTGTCGACAGGGTGGGGAACCTGGGGATTCAAGGCCATCCCGGCCGGCGGCGAGCAGATGGCGGAACTGATCGCCACCGGTCGGACGCCGGAGCTGATTGCGCCCTATTCGCTCGACCGATTCGCACGGGACCGCATCCTGGCCGACGCCGGATCGGCGGGCACCCAATGATCCCGGGAGGCGCCCGATGAAGCTCACGTGTCCCAACTGCGGCACCCGGTCGGTGGAGGAGTTCCGCTACGGCGAGATCCCCAGGGTCCCCGACCACATCACCGACCCCGACGCCCGCGACCTCGACCGTGTCTTCATGAAGGCCAATGCCCACGGGACCACGGTCGAGGCCTGGTTCCACGACTTCGGGTGCCGGCGTTGGTTCCGGCTGGAGCGTGACACGCGCGGTTGAGCTCAGGACAGCACGGCCTGGGCGAACTCGACGCTGAATGCCCGGCAGTAGATGAGCACACTCTCAACCAGGTCGAGGTCGACGTCTGCCGGGATGTCGTAGTTCTGGTTGCCCACGTTTCCCTTGAGTGCCCCGAGGTCGACGTGGCTCCCGTCGGTGAGCACGAGGTTCACGCGCAGGTCCGGACCGTTGGTCACATCGAAGTCCTCGAACCGGAGGACCCGCGACCCGTCGACGTCGTAGAACGTGGCCGACCCGCTCCCCTGATGCACGGCGTCGAAGCCCTCGAACGATCCCGACGCCAGCGCTACCGGCCCCGTCGGCGCCTCCGTGGTGGGCGTTGAGTCGGCAACGGGCACCGTGGTGTCGGAGGCCGCGATCGTCGTGGCCGTGTCGGAGGCGACTGTCGTGGGCGTGGTGTCGGCGGGTACCACGGTGGCCGCCGGGAACGCCTCGTCGACCTGGCTGTCGATGAACAGCGGCGACCCGAGCCACCAGCCGATGGCGAGGGCGGGGATGGCGGCGATGAGGAGGAACCGGCGCAGGCGCCGAGGTTTGGCGGGTGCGT
>JAOUGY010000050.1 GCA_029865445.1 Acidimicrobiia bacterium
TGATCGGCGGCCTGGGGCTGGTGGCGACCGGGGCCGTGGTCGTGTTGAGGCTCACATGGAAGGCTTCGCGATGAGGGGGTGGCTGGTCGTGGCGGCGGCGAGCTTGGGTTGGCGTGGCGTCGTCGGCGTCGCCCTGTGGTGGGCAATGCGTTGGCTACGTCAGACGAGGTCGAGGACGGACCAGCCGCTCGACATCGACGGCCTCTCGGTTCTCGTGGTCATCGGGCTTTCGGCATCGTTGAGCCTGCACGCCGCTCTGGAGGCTGCGTCGAAGGAGTTGGGGGAGCCGCCCGAGTTGGTCGACTTGCTCCGTCGAGCGAGGCGGGCCGGGCTCGCCAGAGCGCTCGCCGAGACCGAGGGTCCCCTTGCCGAACTCGCAACACAACTCGCTCGCGCCCAGGTCACCGGGGCGCCGATCGCTTTGGCCGTCGCCGCCTACCTGGAGACGCAACGGTCGGCGCAACGGGCGTCGCTGCTCGAGGCGGCACGGACGCTCCCGGTGAAGCTCATCATCCCTCTCGCCCTGTGTCTTCTGCCGGGATTCGTCCTCCTCGTGGTCGGTCCCTTCGTCCTCGACCAGTTCATCGATCTCGAACTCGAACTGGTGCCATGACCCGCACTTCCCCCCGCAGCCGACCGGACGCCGGCAAAGGAAGGAGCGTGTCGATGCACGCAGTGAAGGAGCAAGCCCGGAACATCCACCGTGGTGAGGAAGGCCAGGGGACGATCGAATACGTCCTCGTGATGGTGGCGGTTGCGGCCGTCGCGGTCGTCCTCATCGCCTGGGCGAAGAGCGGATCAGGCAAGTCAATGCTGGAAGGTCTGTTCTCGAACGTCCTGTCGTGGGTGGCGTCGGCGGTCTCCCGGTTCCGTTGACATGGAACGGGGATCTCTGACGGTCGAGACGGCTCTGGTGATCCCCGTCATCGTGATCGTGCTGGTGGCGGTGGTCGAAGTGATCGCCGTCATCGGCACCCAGCTCGACGTTGCCGCCGCGGCCCGGGAGGGGGCACGGGTGGCGGCGACGAGCCCAGATCCGGCCGACGCGGTGGCGGCGGCCAGGCGGGTGCTGGGCGATGACGGGGCATCGGCCGTGGTGTCGGTGACGCGACCCGGCGTCGTGGGGCGGATGGCCGAAGTGGTCGTCACGTACCGAAAGACCTTGGTGACGCCGCTGCTCGGCGGCCTCGGCGTCACGCTGCGGTCCCGAGCCGTGATGCGAGTCGAGCTGTGAACGAGCGGGGGGCCATTTCGGTGCTCGGCGTGGCGGTGGTGGCAGTGACCCTGGTCGGAGCGCTGGTCGGTTTCGAGGTGTCGCGCCTCGTGCTCGCCCGGGTCCAAGCGCAGACCGCGGCCGATGCCGCGGCGCTGGCCGCGGCACCGGTGACCTTTGCTCCCTTCGGGGCGGGCGGGACACCCGCCGAGGAAGCAGAACGGTTTGCCATGGTGAACGGAGCCACCCTGGAGTCGTGCCTGTGCCCGCCGGATCCGGTGTGGCGTGCCCGAACTGTGGTGGTGGAGGTGGTGGTGCCGGTGGACGGATCGTTCATCGTCACCGGGGTTCATGCCAGGTCGGCCGCCAGGTTCGATCCGACGGTGTGGCTGACTGGAAACAGGTGAGCCCGCTCGCCAACATGTCGGCATGACGGACACGCGGGCAACGCGATTTCTCGGGGATGCGGGGGCATGGTTTCAGGTGCACATCTACGAACTCGCGGACGAGGTGGAGGGCACGTATGGAGAATCGGTGGCACGGGCGCTGGGGGTCGAACCCGACCGACTCTTCAAGACCCTGATCGCCACGGTCGACTCCGATGCAGTGGTGGCGATCGTGCCGGTGTCGGCTCGACTTTCGACGAAGAACCTGGCCCGGGCGGCAGGCGGCAAGCGAGCGGACATGACGCCTCCCGACCAGGCCGAGCGCCTCACCGGTTACGTCACCGGTGGCATCAGCCCGTTCGGTCAGCGACGGGCGCTGCCCTTCTACGTGGACGAAACCATCGAGCTGTTCGAGACCGTCTTCGTGAGCGCCGGGCAACGAGGAGTCCAGCTCGAACTCGCCCCCGAGACGCTGGTGGCCCTCCTCGACGCCACCATCGCCGATCTCACTGCCTGAGTCAGTAGCCAGTCCCCAGTCCCCAGTCCCCAGCTACCAAGCACCGCGGAGTATGGCCCGGGCGAAGCCCGGGCCATACTGAGTGGGGATGTATCCCCGGAGGGAGGGAAGCGCTTCGCGCACCGCCTCTCGCGCCCGGCGGCCCGGGCGAAGCCCGGGCCTACAGATCACCGTCCGCAGAACCGCACACCGTCTCCGTGATGAGTTGGGTGACCACGTACGGATCCATGTTGGCGTTGGGGCGGCGGTCTTCGAGATACCCCTTGCCTTCCTTGGCCACCTGCCACGGAATCCGTACCGAGGCTCCTCGATCGGAGACTCCGTAGCTGTAATGGGTCCACGGGGCGGTCTCGTGGAGACCGGTCAATCGATGCTCGATCTCGGCGCCGTAGTTCGTGATGTGGAGATCGTGTCGCTTCCCGAGTGCCTCGCAGGCGGCGATGATGGGGTCGTAGCTGTCACGCATCGCCTTGGTCGAGAAATTCGTGTGCGCTCCCGCCCCGTTCCAGTCGCCCTTGACCGGCTTCGGGTCCAGATGCGCAGAGATCTCGAAATCTTCGGCGGTGCGGTACAGAAGGAACCTTGCCAACCACACCTCGTCGGCGGCCTCCAGCGGACCTGACGGACCGATCTGGAACTCCCACTGGCCGATCATCACCTCGGCGTTGGTGCCCGAGATGTTGAGGCCCGCGGCGATGCAGTTCGCCGTGTGCGCCTCCACGACGTCACGCCCGAAGATCTCGTCCCAACCCACTCCGCAGTAGTAGCCACCCTGCGGTGCGGGGTAGCCGCCCATGGGAAAACCGTAGGGCCGCCCCTCTTTGAAGAATGTGTATTCCTGTTCGATGCCGAACCACGGCTCGTGTGCGGCGTACTTGTTGGCGGTTGCCGCGCAAGCTGCCCGGGTGTTCGACGGATGCGGCTCCATGTCGACGGTGAGAACCTCGCACAGCACCAGCACGTCGTCATTGCCTCGAATCGGATCGGGCACGACCTTCACCGGTCGCAGCACGCAGTCCGACTGGTTGCCCGGAGCCTGGTTGGTCGACGAGCCATCGAAGCCCCATACGGGTGGCTCTTCCCCGGTGGGGACGATCTTCGTCTTCGAACGGAGCTTGTTCGTGGGTTCGGATCCATCGATCCAGATGTATTCGGCGCGGTAGGGCACGGGTTCTCCTCGTCGGGTTGGGCAATCCAATCATCGCGTGATTTCGCATCGATTATGCGAATGTGAACATCTTGTTTCGGCCCGGCGTATGCTCATCGTCCATGGTCAGGCTTCACGTGACACCGAACGGAGACCCGCGCGACTACGTGGTGGTCTTGGCCGGGAGCCTGCTCGGTGAGATTGGCGAGCCGTGCTGCCACGAACTGGCACGGCCCCTCGCCGGTGAGGTGGAATTGGCGATCCCGGCCGCTCATCTCGCGGCTCATCTGGGGCTTGCCTCGATCGACGAAGGCCGTCTGATGGCTGAACTCGACACGCCGGTCCGGGGGTCGGACCACACGCAGCTCGAACGGGTCCTTGCGCGCTTCGAGATGATCCGGCGGACCCATCCCCTCGCTCAGAGCCCGAGTTCCGACTCCAGTCGTTGAACCCTCGCCTCGAGCGCGGCGATCCGGTCCTCCAGATCGGACCGGACAGGAGCAGGATGCGATTTCGGGACGGCACTCGGATCCCAGGCGACGAGGAGTGTGCGGTACCGGCTTTCCTTCTGTCCTGGTTCCCGATCGAGCCGCTCGACCAAGGGATTGTCACGAGTGATCAGGTCGGTGAGCACGGACTCGATCGCCTCGACGTCTGTGAAGTGGCAGTACCGCTCGGTCCGGGCGCGAAGCTCTCCAGGCGTCTGCGGTCCACGGAGCAACATGATGGCGAGCACCGCCAGCTGTTGCGCGTCGACCTCGAGCACGTCGCCGGCCTTGTGGACGTACTTGAGGGTCCGTGCCCCCGGTGACCGGGTGAACCGAGACAGTTGCTTGTCGTTGAGGGAGGCCAGAGCGCCCTCGACCAGCTCCTCGTCGTAGGCCACGACGGGGTCCCGATTGGTCTTCTGGCTGGCTGCGGCCACCAGCGAGTTCACGGTCATCGGGTAGTACTCGGGTGTGGTCATCTGCTTTTCGATGAGACAACCCAGCACCCTGGCCTCTGCGGCGTCCAGCTCGATCATCCGACGAACTCCATCACGCGGGTCACGAAGCGATCGGGGTCGGCGAGATGGGGATAATGGGCGTGGCCGGCCCACACCTCGATCCGGGCGTGGGGAATGACCGATGAGAGCCACGCCGCGTAATCGGGTCCCAGATCGTCGCCGAGAATCGTGAGATACGGACAGCCGATGCCCGACAACAGGTCGCGAGAAAGAGCATCGAGCTCGGATACCGACATCTCGAAGACCGGCGCCCAAACACCCAACGCCACGTCCTGGTCGGGCCGCCTCAGTGAGGTGATGCGTGCCCGCTCGTCGCCGGGCAAGGCCGACATCATGGCGTCGAACATCTGCACGATGACGGCGGGGAAGGCGTCGCCTCGGAGCAGCTCCTCCACCTGGCCGAGTTGCTCCTTGAACCCAGCGAGGGCGAGGGGCTGATCGACGTTCACGATACCCCGCGCCGCGAACATCGAGCCGTACACCGACGCCACGAAGCCACCCAGCGAATGACCGATGAGACACGGCTCGGAGGCTCCGACGGCATCGGCGACGGCCTTGACGTCGGCCGCCATCCGATCGAGGTCGTAGCGTGCGGCATGGTCGGAGTTGCCGTGTCCTCGGAGATCCACCGAAACGACCCGACCGTGCGAGGCCAGCGACGAAGAGACCCCGCCCCACGCCGAATGATTCTCCGTGATCCCGTGAATCAGGACGAGATCCTGGCCTTCGCCGGCGACTTGGAAGAACACCTTGTTCCCGTCGGGTCCTGTGACGTGTGGCACGATTCTTGCTCCTCGGTAGTCGACTCGACGCTACTGCGACTCGAGTGTTCCGGCGTCGTTACGCTGAGTGCTCACGCATGCGACGTCTCAACCCCCTTCACCAGTGGAGAGCTCACCCGTGGCACGGACTCGGACCAGGCGAGGAGACTCCGGACCTCGTCACGTGTTTCATCGAGATGACCCCGTTCGATCTGGTCAAGTACGAAATCGACAAAGAGAACGGGTATCTCCGGGTCGATCGCCCGCAGCGATCATCGGCAGTGCTCCCGGCGTTGTACGGGTTCGTTCCCCAAACGTTCTGCGCAGAACGGGTCGCCGATCTGTCCCCGAACGCCACGGCCGGCGACGGAGACCCTCTCGACATCTGTGTGATCTCGGAGCGTCCAATCCAGAAGTCGGAGATCCTTCTCACCGCCAGGGTCATCGGTGGCCTGCAGATGGTGGACGACTCGGAGGCCGACGACAAGATCGTCGCGGTCCTTGCCAACGACGACGTGTGGGGTGGAGCGAGAGAGATCGAAGACATCCCCGCCGCCATGGTGGAACGCCTCCATCACTACTTCTCGACGTACAAGCTGATCAGAGGCCGGGACGTGAGCGTGTCGATCGACCTGATCTATGGCGCGGATCACGCCCGACGTGTCGTCGAAGCCGCGCTTGCCGACTACGACGAGCACTACGGGGTCTGACCGTCGGCGTCGATCAGGCTCGGCGGAGGATCGTGTCGATCAACCGGACCGCCCCTTGCTTGTCCAGCGGATCGTTGTAGTTGCCGCACTTTGGCGACTGGACACAGCTTGGGCACCCCGACGTGCATGGACAGGAGCGGATGGCATCGCCGGTGGCCCGCAGATGGCTCGTGCCCGCCTCGAATGCCACGGGCGAGATGCCGGCGCCGCCGGGGACGGCCTCATAGATGAATATCGTGGCGGTGCCCGTCTGCGGGTGCCAGTTCGTCGAGAGTCCGCCGATGTCCCAGCGGTCACAGATCGCCATGAGCGGCATCATCCCGATCCCGGCATGCTCGGCCGCATGGAGCGCCCCCGGAATCGAACGGGGGTCGAGGTCCGCTTCCTCGAGCACGCGATCGGGGATGGTGAACCAGACGCCTTCGGTTTCGAACACCGTCGACGGGAGATCCAGGGGGATCGTGTCGATGAGTTCCCGTGAGCCCAATTTCCGCTTCTGGTACGCGACGACAGCGGTCTCCACCCGTACCACGCCGTGGAAGTGCCCGACATCGCCGATGGAGCGGCTGGCGAGCACATCGACCACTTCGAGGTCCTTTTCGGTCTTGGGTTGGGTGTAGTAGTCGATGGCCGCTCCCGTCACCCTGACCTCGCGTCGCTGGAGATCGAGCGCATCGACCACGTAGGTGTCGCCCTGGTGGAGATACACCGCCCCCGGGTGACCGTCGGAGAATGCCCGCTCTTCGTCGAATGTTCCGAGCGCCTCCGAATCGGCGACGATCACATAGGTAGGTCCGCCACTCGAGCGGATGTCCACCAACGCCGCCGGCCGGGTTCGTCTTGCCCAATACAGGCGATGATCCTTGAGGCGCAGGTGGCCCTGCTGAACCAACCGATTGGCCGCCTCCTCCATGGCATCCCCCAACATGTCCCGGTCGTCAAGGTCGAGCGGAAGCTCGTGGGCGGCACAGGCTGCGTGCGCCTCCGCCACGAACGGGTTCGACGGGTTGATGACCGCTGACTCCGGCGCCCGGGTGAACAGCTCACCAGGGTGGGACATGAAGTACTGGTCGAGCGCATCCTCCCCGGCGACGAGTGCGACCACAGAACTTTCACGGCGTCGCCCCGCTCTCCCGGCCTGCTGGCGGAACGACGAGATCGTGCCCGGGAACGTGGTGAGCACGGCGGCGTCGAGCCCACCGACGTCTATCCCGAGCTCCAGGGCGTTGGTGGCGATCACCCCGGCGAGCCGTCCCGAGAAGAGGCGAGCTTCGATCTCCCGGCGCTGCGAGGCCAGGTACCCCGCCCGGTACGGTGCGATCCGATCCTTCTGTCCTTGCGGCATCCGGTCCGAAGCCATCCGGAACATGAGTTCGGTGGCCCGGCGGCTGCGGGTGAATGCGATCGTGTTGAGGTCGGCTCTCACCAGATCGAGGAACAGATCCACCGAGTCTGCGAGCGCCGAGCCGCGTTTGTTGAGGTGCTCATCGACGATCGGCGGATTCCACAGCGCCACCCACTGTTCCCCCCGGGGTGAGGCGTCGTCTGCCACCACCTCCACCGGTTTGCCGCACAGGGCCACCGCCAGCTCACCGGGATTGCCGATGGTGGCGGACCCGAACACGAACGTCGGGTCGGATCCGTAGTGGGCGCACAGCCGGCGCAACCGACGCAGGATCATCGCCACGTGTGTGCCGAATATGCCCTTGAATGTGTGCATCTCGTCGATGACCACATAGGAGAGCCGGTGGATGAAGTCGGCCCATTGAGCATGACTCGGGAGGACGCCGACGTGCAGCATGTCGGGGTTGGTGAGTACCACGTTCGATTGGCGGCGGATTCGTACCCGATCCTGGTTTGCGGTGTCGCCGTCGTAGGTGGCCGCTCTGATCTCGGGTATCCGCAGGTCCCCGAAACTCCTCAACTGATCCTGGGCGAGCGCTTTCGTGGGATACAGGAGCAGGGCGGTCGACCTCGGATCGGTGAGGAGGGTTTCGGCGATCGGCGCCTGATAACACAGCGTCTTCCCGGCGGCGGTGCCGGCCACCACCACGGTGTCGCGGCCGGCCCGCAGCCCGGTGATGGCCTGAACCTGATGTCGGTAGAGCCGATCGATCCCCTTGTCGGCGAGTCGGGCTGCGAGCAGCGGGTTGAGGGGCGGGTCGAGATCCATGAGGATCGGCGCTCGTTCGGCCAAGTGCTCCACGTGTACCAGTGACCCGTCCTCGTCATCTCCCCACCCGGCGAGGACCTGGTCGATGGCCGTCACTGTCGGTGAGTCACGTACACGTCGACGCGGTACGGAACACCGAAGGCGACGCCGGGCGGGAGCACCGACTCGATTTCATCCAGGACGGCATGCCGTTTTTCGTCCGGCAGCACCGCCACATGGCTCACCGACGCCACGCGGTCGATCATCGCGGCAGGCGTCGTGTCGACCTCGTGGTGGAACGTCGCGGACTCCAATGGCGAGAATCCGCGTCCGGCCTCGAGGACGGGCCCGTCATGATCCCGCCAGGGCGCCGTCTTCTCGATCCGATCCATGATCGCCCACACCTCCCGCACCCAGGGGACCGAGGTGTCGCGGGCATTCCATATCAAGCCGACACCGCCGCCCGGGCTGAGCACCCTGTGGAACTCGGCCCAGGCCCGAGCATGGTCGAACCAGTGGAAAGCCTGTCCAGCGGTGATGGCGTCGATCGCGCCGTCGGCGAACGGAAGGTGCTCGGCGGTGCCCCGCAGGAACTCGGCCTCGGGTGCTTGCAGGGCGCCGACGTGGGCCATTTCGTCGATGGGTTCGACGGCCAGGATGGCGGCCCCGGTGGGCGTCAGGTCGCGTGTCAGCTTGCCGGTGCCTGCGCCCACATCGCAGACGGTGCGGCCCGGTCCCACGCCGAGGCGTTCGACCATCCATCGCACGGCAACGGAGGGATAGCCGGGTCGCCCCCGCTCGTAGCGCTCGGCGGACGACCCGAAGCCGCGAGCAGCGACCGGGTGGATTGCGTCCGGCACCCCGTTCAATCCGGCTTGCCGGGTCGTTCGATCCCCGCCACCTCATAGGCGTCGGACTCTTCGAGGGTTTCTTTGACGAGGAGCGCTTCTGTGAGTGCATCGAGGCGTTCTCGGTTCTGTTTCAACTGGTCGACCGCAGCCGCGTAACACTCGTCGATGATGCGGCGCACCTCGGAGTCCACCAGTTCGAGAGTCGACTCCGCCACCTGGGGCCGGCCGAGCGCGTCGACCGTGCGGTCGTCGAAAACTGTGACCGGTCCGATGCGGTCGGACATCCCCCACCGACCCACCATGTTTCGGGCGAGGGTGGTGGCCTGCACCATGTCGTTCTCGGCGCCGGTCGAGACATTGCCGTAGATCACCTCTTCGGCGGCCCGACCGCCGAGCATGCCGATGATCTTGCCCCGCAGATAGTCGACTCCATACGAATACTTGTCGGCGTCAGGTGATTGGAGGGTCACGCCGAGAGCCCGGCCTCTGGGCACGATCGAGATCTTGCGTACGGGGTCGGCGCCTTCCTGGAGCATGCCGAGCAGGGCGTGCCCGGACTCGTGGAAGGCGGTGCGTTCCTTCTCGGCCTGGCTCATCATGATTCGGCGTTCCGTGCCGAGAACGATCTTCTCGAGGGCGTCTGTGAAGTCTCCGAGCATGACCTTCTCGTGTGATCGGCGGGCGGCCATGAGGGCGGCTTCGTTCACGAGGTTCTGGAGGTCGGCGCCTACCATGCCGGGGGTCGTCGAGGCGATGGCATCGAGGTCGACGTCCGGTCCAAGAGGGACACCGCGGGTGTGCACTTCCAGAATGGCCTTCCGTCCGAGTTGGTCGGGCGGGCTCACCGGAACCTGTCGGTCAAAGCGCCCGGGCCGCAGCAGTGCAGAGTCGAGGATCTCGGGACGGTTGGTGGCGGCGATGACGATCACGCCCTCGGATCCGGTGAAGCCGTCCATCTCGGTGAGGATTTGATTGAGGGTCTGCTCTCGTTCGTCGTGGCCTCCGAGGCTCATGCCGCCGCCGCGGGACCGTCCGATGGCGTCCAGCTCATCGATGAAGACGATGGCGGGCGCCACTTCCTTGGCTTGATTGAACAGGTCTCGGACTCGGCTCGCTCCCACCCCGACCACCATCTCGATGAACTCCGAAGCAGACATGGAAAAGAACGGCACGTTCGCTTCGCCGGCAACCGCCCGGGCGAGAAGCGTCTTGCCGGTACCGGGCTGTCCCGACAGGAGCACACCCTTCGGGATGCGACCACCCAGGGCCGTGTATTTGCTCGGGTTCTTGAGGAAGTCGACGATCTCGATGAGCTCCTCTTCGGCGTCCTCGATCCCTGCCACGTCGGCGAAGGTCGTTCGCTGCTCGGAAGCCTCGTATCTCTTGGCCCGGCTCCTCCCCAAACCGCCAAGACCGCCCATGGCCGATCCGGCTCTCCGGTAGATGTAGAAGAAGAACCAGGCAATGAGGAGCCATGGCCCGAAGTTGAAGAGGATGAGCTGCCAGGTGGGTAGCGGCGCATCTGGATCCTCGGCGTTGACTTCCACTCCCAGTTCCAGCAGTGTCGACAAGAGGTCGTCCTCGGCGAAGGAGGGGCGTTCCGTTTCGATGCGTGAGCTGGTGTTTCCTTCGGCATCGGGGTCGTCGATCGCCTCCTTCAGTCGGGCCGTGATCGTCTGATCGGTCGAGGTGACCGACTCGACGTTGTCGGCCCGCACCTCGTCCAAGAAGCGCGTGTACGACACCCGGATCGGCTCCTCCGGGTTGAGGAGCGCGTTGGAGACGACGATGTTCACGATCAGGAGCCCGGCGAGCATCAGCCACAACCAGCGGGCCCCAGGCGGCCGCGGGAGGCGACCCGACGGCGGCTGCTCCCGAGGCTCCTTCGGCATGCCTTCGACACGCCAGCCCGGTGGGTCGTTCTTTTCGGGTTTGGTCGGATTGCGAGTGGTCATCCTTGCGGGGAATGCTACCGATGGGTGGAGCGAAGATGTCAGACGCCGCCCCGGGGGAGGAGGAGCCGGGGCAGCGGCCGGCATCCAGACGGTGTCCGGAGCGAGGCGGAGGGAGAGAGAGAACTGTCTCGATCCGGACGTTTGACCGCCTGTTTCTCCCCCAAACTACGTCCGCCGCCATAAAGGCCGGTTCAAGCAAAGAGAAAAACCTCGTGAACCGATAGCCTGGCGTCGATGCCGACCAACCGAGACGTCCTGGCCATGCTGGCCGAACTGGCGCGGCTCACCACGCTGGACGAGGGAAGCTCACAGAGCTTCAAGGTGCGTGCCTATGAGAACGCAGCGCGCGGCATCGAAGGGATGTCCGTCGACGTCGCCGGGATGTCGCTGGCCGAGCTGGTCTCCGTCAAAGGGGTCGGCAAGTCGATCGCCGAGAAGATCCGCGAGTTCGTCGACACCGGGACGGTCGCGAAGCTCGAATCCCTCCGCGAGCGGTATCCGCCTGCGATCGTGGAACTCTCCAAGATTCCGGGGCTCGGACCGAAGACCCTGAAACTCATCCGATCGGAGTTGGGGGTCGAGAACCTCGAAGACCTGCAGCGGGCCATTGCGGATCAGGCTCTGCGACGTCTCCCCGGGCTCGGCGCGACGAGCGAAGAGAGGATCGCCAAGGCCATCGAGCGGCTCGGGATGCACGGCAAGGATCGGCGCACACCCATCTCCGAGGCGCTCCCTCTCGCCCGGAGGCTGATCGAAGGTCTCGAGAAGATCGAAGGAGTCACATCTGTCCAGTACTGCGGCAGTCTGAGGCGGATGTCCGAGACGATCGGCGATGTCGACATCACGGTTGCCGCGCTCGATCCGCTTCCGGTGATGGACTTCGTCGCAGGTCACGCCGAGGCGGCGGAGGTCATCGCCCACGGTGACACGAAGACCTCGATCCTGACCCGGGGAGGGCTTCAAGTCGATGTGCGGGTCGTCGCCCCCGACCAGTTCGGAGCCGCCATCCTCTACTTCACAGGGTCGAAGTCGCACAACATAGAGCTGCGCCAGCGTGCCATCGACAAGGGGTGGCTCCTCAACGAGTACGGCCTGATCGACCGTGAGAAAGAGCAAATCGTGGCGGCCGGGTCGGAGGACGACATCTACTCGGCCCTGGGCTTGGCGTATGTTCCTCCGCCGCTCAGGGAGGCAACCGGCGAACTGGCGGTGGCCGCCGGCGCCGGTTTCGGCGACCTGATAACACTCGACGCCATCCGCGGAGACCTGCACTATCACACCACTCGCTCGGGGGACGGCAGGTCTTCGCTGGCCGACATGGCGGCCGCGGCCCACGCGCGCGGGCATGAGTACGTGGCGATCACCGACCACGGAGAAGACCTCGCGATCAACGGCTCCAGTCGCGACGAGATGCTCGAGCACCGGGCTGCAATCAGCGAAATGCAGGAGCGGTTCCCAAATCTGCGGCTGTACTTCGGATGTGAGCTGAACATCGGTCCCGACGGGTCTCTCGACTACGACCCGGACTTCCGTCGGCTGTTCGATTTCACCGTCGCTTCGGTGCACAGCCACTTCGACCTGCCGCCAGACCAGCAGACCGCACGGTTGCTGGCAGCGATGGCCGATCCCTCCGTCGACGCGATCGGGCACCTGACCGGCCGGTACATCGGGCGCCGGCCCGGGATCGAGATCGATCTCGACGCTGTGCTCGAGGGCCTCCAGACGACCGGCGTCGCGCTCGAGATCAACGGTGCACTCGAGCGTCTCGACGCATCCTCTGAGGTCTTGCGTCGGGCGATGGGCGGTGACGTGAAGTTCACGATCTCCACCGACAGCCATCACGTCTCGGAGCTGAGTCGGATGGATTACGGAGTCGCGCACGCCCAGCGCGGATGGGTCGGCGCGGGCCGGGTGGTGAACACGATGGCGCTCTCCGAGTTCGAAGGATGGCGTACACGGAGGAGAGCCTCGACATGAACATCCAGACGACTGTCCCCGCTCCTGCCGGCGAGGTCTTCGACCACTTCGTGGATGCCCGAAGACTGCAACGCTGGTGGCCGCCCGAGGCGGTCACCGACCCGGTGAACGGTGGCGAATACACGCTCACCTGGGCCGAACGAGGTTGGACCCTGGAGGGGACCTACCTCGAGGTCGATCGTCCTCATGTCCTCTCGTTCACATGGAGTTGGCGCCACGACGACCTGCCCCCGAGAACGGTACGAATCGAGTTCGCATCTGAGGACAACCGGACCCATGTGACCATCACCCACGAGGCCGGAGATGAAGCGGGGGCGGCTTCCTATCGGGAGGGATGGGAGTTCTTTCTCGGTCGGCTCGCCGAGGTCGTCTCCGCCCCAACGATTCCCTGATCGCTCAGTCTGCCAAGCGCGGTGGGAACCCACCGGTGGCGATCGGGCCCCACCGGTCGATCGTGATCGTGATCAGGCTCTTGTCCTGCGTGCGCATCGCTTCGCGGTACTCGACCCAATCCGGGTGTTCACCGGCAATGCATCGGAAGTACTCGACCAGGCCGTCTTCGGCCTCCGGCATGTCCGATACCAGAGCCGAGCCGTCCACCTGTACCCAAGGGCCTCCGAAGTCGTCGCTGAGCACGCACACGGTCACGTCGGGGTTTCGACGGGCATTGTGGGTCTTGTCCCGTTCTGGGTAGGTCGCCACGACGAGCGAGCCCCCCGGCGCCACCCCGCCGGTGACCGGTGACAGCTGTACCCGTCCGTCCCGGCGGGTGGTCCCGAGCACCCAATGGTTGCGTGGTCTGATGAAGTCGAGGAGCTCGGTCCTGCCGACGGCGGTTTCAGTGGCGATAGAGCGTGCCATGCCTCGAACATACCGGATGGGAGATCCCCGGCGCAGCTGCGGTCCTCGGCGAGAATGTGCTCGTGTTGCGAATGCTCATGGTTTCGGTGGTCCTCGCCATCGTGCCCGGCGTTGCGGAGGGGTGCGTCGACAAGGTCCCTCCCACCTTCGCCGGTGGGGTCACGACCTCCGGTGTGACGGGGGTGGTGGAAAGGGTCACGGTTGCCTCCAACCCGCTCCCGTGGGGCCGGTCGGTGTCGGTGGTCACCCGCATATGGGGTGGCGTGAGAACCGATCGATGGGAGACGAGTGGCGAGTCCACCCGGCGGTGTGTCGCACCCGATCGGATCGCGGTTGGATCGCGCACGTTCGAATTCAAAGGGGACGCCGACGCTTGGACACACGCTCGGGCGCTGACACGATCCGAGGACCTGTCGGCTGAGGAGACGCTGATCGTCGAGACCACTTTCGGGGTTCCCCAGGAGTTCGCCGTCTCGTCAGTCGACCGTGCCATGGCCACGGTGCGGGTGTGGGGTCTCGAATCCGGCTTGGGTCTCCTCGTGTTGGTGGTGGTGGCCGGCGCCTGGCGGAGGCGTCGGCGGGAGCGCCGACTCGACCGCCACTTGTTCTGACTTCAGTCGAGTGACCCGTCCGCCAAATCGGCGAACACCGCAGCTGCCGCGGCTTCGTCGAGCCTCACGATGGCCGCTCCTCCCGATGTCGTCGCGTTGCGCCCAGCGAGGACCATGTTGTCGATCTCGGTCAGACTGACTGCGTCCGCGGCGAGAGCAAAGGCCAGGAGCTGCCCCGGACTGAGGTCGGTCAGCATCCACTCCTGGGTGCCGGCGATGATCTCGGGGAAGGCGAGCGGGCCGCGGATCTTCGCACCGCCCAGCGCCGCGATGAGGAGCAGTCCTCCATTGAGCTGGCGCTGGAAGTCACCGGAGGTGAACGCCTTTCTGGTTCGGGCAAACGACAGCGCGGCTCGGCCGTCGACCGTCTGGATGCCCGCCACGAAGTCGGCCTTCGCAGCTCGGTCGCTGAAGGTGAACGGCACATCGAGATCGAAAGGAAGCAGTACGTCGTCGACGAGATGTTCGAAACCTTCGAATCCGGTGAGCACGTACCCCGTGAGGTCGAGCCCTGAGAGGTCCTCGAACGTCGCCATCATCATGTCCGGCCCGCCGGCCGAGAGGGAGGCGTTGATCTTCGAGGTGCCGTACCCGGGGATCGAAACCCACGAGTCGCGGGGGATGCCCACGAGCGCAGCACCCCCTTTGCCGTCGATGCCCAGGATGTGGATGGAGTCGGCCCGGGTCGCTGCCACATCTTCACCCGGCCGGGCGTCGGACCCCACGACCGCCACGAGGATGGGCTTCTCCCCATACCAGGGTTTGACCCCGATCGATGGCGCTCGGCCGGCGACCATGCGCCACCCGTCCGCGTTCCGAACCAAACCGATCACGTCCTTGTCGGACTTGAAAACGGCGAGGCGTGCGCCGTCGACGTCGGCCACCGTCACCTTGCCTTTCACCGTTCCGCGGTCGGCCGCCGAACCCGGTTCGGGCAACATCGGCGACGGCACGCCGTCCGGAGCCTCCTCGGAACGGCCGGTGGCATACCCGTAGTACGCCGTGAGGAAGTTCGTGAGGGGAGATCCCGGCGAACCGTCGATCTCGACAACGGGCGGCAGCGTCGTCGTCGTGGTCGGTTCGACCGTGGCGGTGGTTGTGCCCATCGTGGTCGAGGTAGTGGTCGTTTCCTGGGCTGCGGCGCCGGTGCACCCGGCAACGAGCGAGCAGGCGAGCAGGACCGATACGAGTTTGTGCATGAGTGTTTCCCCCTGGCTCCCGGCCCCGGGCAGCCTACCGGGTCCGCGTTCGTCAGCCCAAGGTCGGATACCCGCCATTCGTCCGGTTCGATGCTCCGGTGGCCCTACACGGCCCCGGCGGAGTTCCCGCCTCCTGGGTTGACTGCGTGGGTCTCCACCCTCCTCGACCCAGGGTTGATTCGGGAGGAGTTGCGATCGTGTTTCGGCGGTGTGAGGCGGCGACATATACTCTCGGCCACACCGATCTCTGGGAGAGAAACCTCGATGTCCAACACCGTGCTGACACTCGCGCTCGTAGCCGGGGTGGCGGCGATCGTTCTCGCGATGGTCTTCACCCGTACCGTCAATGCCGCCAGCCAAGGCAACGAACGGATGATCCAGCTCGCGAGCGCCATCCGCGAAGGCGCCATGGCCTTCCTCAAACGTGAATACACGTGGGTTTCCGTGTTCGTGCTGGCGATGGCGATTCTGATCGCAGCGCTGCTCGAGGACGGCCCCCTGCGGGCGATGGCCTACGTGGTCGGTGCGGTGCTGTCGGCGGGCGCCGGTTTCGTCGGGATGAGGATCGCCACCGCCGCCAACGCCCGCACCGCAGAAGCTGCTCGTGAAGGCGGCGTCCAAAAGGCGCTCCCTCTTGCATTCCGCGGCGGCGCCGTCATGGGATTCACCGTTGCGGGCCTCGGGCTTCTCGGCGTGACGATCGGATACCTGCTGTTTGTCAGCGGAAAGTCCGGTGCAGAGCTGATCCGGGGCGCCGAGATCGTGGCCGCCATCGGGCTCGGAGGAAGTTCGATCGCACTGTTCGCTCGCGTCGGAGGTGGCATCTACACGAAGGCTGCCGACGTAGGTGCCGACCTCGTCGGCAAGGTGGAAGCCGGTATCCCCGAGGACGATCCCCGCAACCCGGCCACGATTGCCGACAACGTCGGCGACAACGTGGGCGACGTGGCAGGCATGGGCGCCGACCTCTTCGAGTCATACGTGGGCTCGTTGGTCGCACCCATCGCATTCGCCGCCTTCGCGTTCTCCGGCGAGCTGCAGGTCTCTGCGATCATCTTCCCGCTGGCCGTGGGTGCCCTCGGCATGTTCGCGTCGATCATCGGCTCGTTCCTCGTGAAGCCCAAGGACAAGAACGACCTCGCCGCGGCACTTCATCGCGGAACGAACTCCGCCATGGTGCTCGCCGCAGTGGCCGTGCTGGGCCTCGCCTTCTGGATCTTCGGGGACGTGGCCGACAACCCGCTTGGCATCTGGATCGCCGTCGTCGTGGGTCTGCTCGTGGGCTTCGTGATCGGCAAACTGTCGGAGATCTACACCTCCGATCACTACAAGTCGGTCAAGGACCTGGCCGATCAGGCGGAGACCGGCCCGGCCACCGTCATCATCGCCGGCATCGCACTCGGAAAGGTGTCGGCGGCCTACTCGGTGGTGGTCACCGTAGCCGGTATCGGTGCGGCCCACTGGGCGGGCGGATGGGCGCTTGGAGAA
>JAOUGY010000330.1 GCA_029865445.1 Acidimicrobiia bacterium
CTCCATGGCCACCTTCTCTCCGACTTGCTCGTCCCACTCGTCGATCGACTCCAGATACTTCCGGAGGCGGTCGATGGGATCCTTCTTCCTCCACTCATCCACCTCGGCTTCGGAGCGGTAGCGGCTGGGGTCATCGGCGGTTCCGTGCGGTCCGTATCGATAGGTCACGGCCTCGATGAGCGTGGGGCCCCCGCCAGAACGTGCCTTCTCGACGGCGGCTTCTGTGGCGGCGAACACGGCCAGGGGATCCATCCCGTCGACGCGGACGCCCTCGAATCCGTAGGCCACGGCCTTCTGAGCGACGGTCGGAGCGGCTGTCTGTTTGGCGTACGGGAGCGAGATCGCGTACCCGTTGTTGGCGCACATGAAGACCGTTGGTGTGTTCCATACACCGGCGAAGTTGAGACCGGCGTGGAAGTCGGTCTCCGATGTGGCGCCGTCCCCGAAGTAGACGAGCGTGACAGCGCCGTCGTCGCGGAGGTCACTCATGTACGAGTAGCCAACGGCGTGAGGAATCTGTGATGCGATGGGAACGGTCGTGATGCCCATTCGGTAGCGGGTGACGTCCCACTCGGCATTGGGGAGCCCGCGCCAGTAGGCCATGATCACTTCGAGCGGCATGCCGCGGGTGATCTGAACGCCGTGTTCCCGGTACGAGGGAAAGACGAAGTCATGGGGTGCCAGCGCCATCGCCGATCCGATCTGGACGGCCTCGTGGCCCAGAAGGAGGGCGTAGGTGCCGATCCGGCCCTGGCGCTGGAGTGCAACCATGCGGCGATCCAGTTCCCGCGACAACACCATCAGCCGGTACATCTCGCGCATCTGGTCGGTCGTGAGGCCGGGGTCGTGCCCGACCATTGCTCCGGACGAATCCAGAACGGTATACATCTCGAGGTCCATGTACGGAGGGTACCCACGGTCGATCCAGGTGATGCCGAAAGATCTCGCATCGGTTACCGACAGGGACCACGGATGGAGAACATCAGCCGCGTCATGGCCCGCATCGACGTCATCAAATCCCAGATCGGGGTCCCCGCCGGTGGGTTCCAGGCCGCGCTCGACGCCCAGATGACGGTCATCGACCCTGTCATGGAGACGCGGAGACCGACGATGGGCGTCAGCACGCGTGTGTCGGGAACACCCTTGTCAGCCGAGGTCTCGGAATACGTGCGGACTCACAGTTTGGACGAACGAAACGGACGGCTCGACCCGTCCGAATTGGTGGGAATCTCCGGAGGCTGGGGAGATCGGGACTATGCCCTCATTCCTCCCGCGGCCGACAGTTTCGAGAGGATGCGCCGGGCGGCCGCCCTCGACGGGATCGACCTGAGGGTCATCGACGCCTACCGGTCATGGGAGGTGCAGGCAGCTGCCTACGAGGACTACCTCGCCGGTCGCAAGAAGGAGCACGTGCTTCCACCGGGCACTTCCGAACACGGAAAAGGGATGGCGGTGGATTTCACGAACGGTGCGATCATCGGACGCGACGATCCGGAGTGGCACTGGCTCTCGGCCAACGCTCGCGAGTTCGGATGGCATCCGATCTCCAACGAGTCCTGGCATTGGGAGTTCCGGGGGTCCTGATTTTGGGACCTTTGTCCCGTCAGCAACTCGCGGCTACCCGCAGCGACGGACCGCCGATCTTCTTAGAGTGTCTGCACCGTGACGACCGAACCCGCCTTTCAGCCGTTTGAGGAACCCTCGGAGACGGAAGTTCTCCGAGCGCGCATCGAGGAGCTCGAGGCCGAACGCGACAAGCTGGTGGCCGAGCTCACGAAGGACGATCTGCTCCTTCCCTACCAGGTCGAGTTGTTGAAACTCCAGAGACACCTCGAGGCCCATCAGATCCCCATGATCGTCCTCTTCGAGGGTCGGGATGCGGCCGGCAAGGGTGGAACCATTCGCCGGGTGACGCGCTATATGAACGAGAAACGTGCGCGGGTCGTCGCGCTGGGAAAACCTACGGATCAACAACGCACCCAGTGGTACTTCCAGAGGTACGTGCAGCACTTCCCGGCAGGCGGAGAGATGGTGCTTTTCGACCGCTCCTGGTACAACCGGGCGATGGTCGAACCCGTGTTCGGGTTCTGCACCACAGCCGAGTATCGCGACTTCCTCACGGGTGTCGTCGGCTTCGAGAAGGACCTGGTGCGGCAAGGCACCGTGCTGGTGAAGCTCTACTTCAGCGTGGAGAAGTCGGTGCAGGCGAGGCGGTTCGAGCGCCGAATGACCGACCCACTGCGCCAGTGGAAGCTGAGCGAGATCGACGTTCAGGCGCAGGAGTACTGGGACGACTTCACCGAGATGAAGTACCGGATGCTCGAGCGCACCTCGACGTCGATTGCGCCGTGGACGATCATTCGGTCCAACAACAAAGTCGCTTCTCGCATCAATGCGATGCGTGTGATCCTCAACGCGGTCGACTACGCCGACCGGGATCCGTCGCTCGACTTCACGCCCGACCCCGACATCGTGATGTCCGGGTCGGCAGAACTCGCCCGGATGGATCGTGAACGCGACCAGGTGGGCCGCACGCTGCACTGAGTAGCCTTCTCTCATGCCCGTCTTCCGACCGGATCTCCGTGAGATCCCCTCGTACACGCCCGGCCGTCCCATCGCAGACGTAGCAGAGGAGTACGGATTCGATCCTGCCGGCGTCGTGAAGCTGGCATCCAACGAGCTTCCGTTCGCCCCGCTCGAACCGGTGATGGAGGCGATGCGGAAGGCACTGCTCGAGATTCACCGGTATCCGGACACCGAAGCCCGCCGCCTTCGGTCGGCGTTGTCGGATCAACTCGACGTGGCGTACGACGAGGTGATGGTCGGGGCCGGATCCAGCGAGATCCTGCGGGTGGTGGCGATGGCCATCGGTGGTCCCGGAACCTCGGCCGTCTACGCCTGGCCCTCATTCGTCATCTACCGGCTCGGATCGATCTTGGCCATGAGCGACCGCTACGAGGTCCCCTTGGACGGGGCACAGCGGCACGATCTCCGTGCGATGGCGGCAGCGATCACCCCCACTACCCGGGTGGTCTACATATGCAATCCGAACAACCCCACCGGCACGCTGCTCTCGTCATCGGAGGTTCGTGCTTTCGTAGACGCCGTCCCCGAGTCGGTCCTCGTGCTGGTCGATGAGGCGTACGGCGAATTCGTCACGGAACCCGGTTGGGAGAGCGCAGCGACGCTGGCGCTGGAACGGCCGAACGTGATGGTGACGAGGACGTTCTCGAAGATTCACGGACTTGCGGCGCTCCGGATCGGGTATGCCATTTCGCGGGCCGACACCATCGCCGAACTGCGCAAAGTACAGGCGCCGTTCAGCGTGACTTCGGTGGGCCTGGCGGCGGCGCTCGAGTCGCTCCGCTACCCGCAGGCCATTGCCGATCGGGTGGCAATGAACGCCGCCGGCCGGGACCGCATCCAAGCTGCCCTCGGCGAGTTGGGAATCGAATTCGTACCCAGCCATTCGAACTTCATCTGCTTCCGCCTCGGCAAGCCGGATGTCGTCGCCGATGCCTTCCTTCGTCATCGCATCATCCTTCGTCCCTTCGGCGAGGACTGGGTACGAGTCACGGTTGGTACCGAACGGGAGAACGAGCTGTTTCTCACGGCCTTGAGAGCTGTGTGCGCCGACCGGCGTTGAATCTCTCGACCAGGATGACCCGTTCAACGCCGCCGCCCACCGCTCTCGTCGGGCCTTCGGGCCCCCAGGAGACTCGGGCCGGGACGCACCGGGCTCCACGGCGGTTTTCCGACGGCCTGACGATTTCACTTGTCCGGCCGGGGCGCGTACCGTTGTGGGGCCGGGCCTTCCGTCTGCGATGTCTCGTGCTCGTTCTACCAATCAGACTCTTTCGACCAATCAGAGGTGCATGGTGAAGGCCGTCATCCGAGGGATCGCCTCGGCCGTCGTCAAAGCTCCGTGGGTGCTGATCGCGTTGGCACTCGCGCTGACCGTCGTCTTCGGGCTGGTGTCCGCCGGAGCAGACCGTACGACGGGCCAGGAGGGTTTCGCCCCCGACAACCCCGAAATCGACGCCTCGAACACGATCCAGGAGTTGTTCGGCGCCGACGCCGCCGAATCGGTCATGCAGGTCATCGTTCGCTCGGAGTCAGGGGACGTGCTGACCGCCGAAGCCCTCGGCTCGGTGAACGCGGCCATCGGCAACCTGTTGTCTGGAGAGGCGGGG
>JAOUGY010000331.1 GCA_029865445.1 Acidimicrobiia bacterium
ATGGGGATCTTCGGCATTGATCCGCAGCTCGATGGCGTGGCCCCTGGGGTCGACCGAGCCGGTCTCGAGCCGTTTGCCGGCTGCGATGTCGAGCTGCGAACGCACCAAATCGATCCCCGTCACCATCTCCGTGACCGTGTGCTCCACTTGGAGCCTCGTGTTCATCTCGAGGAAGTAGAACTCCCCTTCCTGATCGAGGAGGAACTCCACCGTGCCGGCATTCACGTATCCGCAGGTGCGGGCAACCGCCAGCGCCGCCTCACCGAAGCGTTCCCGAGTTTCGGGGGTCATCGCGTTCGAAGGAGTCTCCTCGACCAGCTTCTGGTGTCGCCTCTGCACAGAACAGTCGCGCTCCCCGAGGAAGAGTTCGCCGCCGTGCGAGTCGAGCAGGATCTGAGCTTCGACATGCCTGGGTCGGTCGATGTACTTCTCGACGTACACCTCGGCGTTACCGAAGTAGGCGTCTGCCTCTCGTCGGGCCCCGTCGAAGGCGTCGCCGACCTCGGATTCATCCTGGACGACTCGAAGGCCCTTCCCGCCGCCTCCGTGGGCGGCCTTGATGGCGACCGGATATCCGAACTCGGCCGCTATGTCCTTCACTTCGGCGGCATCGGTCAGCGGTTCGGTGGTACCGGGGACCGTGGGAGCGCCGGCGGCGATGGCCGCCCTTCGGGACGAGATCTTGTCACCCATGACCCGGATGGCGTCGGGCGGTGGGCCCACCCAGACGATCCCGGCCGCCATCACCTGTTCGGCGAATGTGGCGTTCTCGCTCAGAAATCCGTAGCCGGGGTGGATGGCGCCGGCCCGGGACTCTCGCGCGATCTCGAGGATCCTTCTCATGTTGAGGTAGGAGTCGGCGGGCGCGGCCCCACCTACGTTCCACGCTTCGTCGGCGAGGTCGGTGTGCAACGCGTCGCGGTCGAGTTCCGAATAGATGGCGATCGTCCGCAAACCCATCTCCCTGGCAGTCCGAATCACCCGGACCGCGATCTCGCCTCTGTTGGCGACGAGGACCGAATCGAACATCAGCCGGCTACCAGAGCTCGCATGGCGGTGATCCTAGGGTGCCGAGAGTTCGGGTCGTCCATCACAGCGGGATGTTCCCGTGCTTGCGAGGAGGGAGGACCTCGCGTTTCGTGCGCAACATGTCGAGCGCTCGTATCAACTTCGCCCTGGTCTCTCGGGGTTCGATCACCTCGTCGACGAGACCCAACTCGGCTGCCCGGTAGGGGTTGTTGAACTGGGTTTCGTAATCGGCGATCAGTTCCGAACGGCGCTGCTCGACGTCGTCGGATTCGGCTATCTCACGGCGGAACACAACATTCACGGCGCCTTGCGCGCCCATCACCGCGATCTCTGCCGAGGGCCACGCGTACACCAGGTCGGCCCGGATACCCCGAGCGTTCATGACGAGGTAGGCACCTCCGTACGCCTTGCGAGTGATCACGGACACCCGGGGAACGGTGGCTTCGCAGTATGCGTACAACAGTTTCGCCCCGTGTCGGATGATCCCGTGATGTTCCTGGGACACTCCGGGGAGGAACCCGGGGACGTCGACGAAGGTGACGATCGGGATGTTGAAGGCGTCGCAGAGTCGGACGAATCTCGCTGCCTTCTCGGAGGCCTCGATGTCGAGCGTTCCGGCCAATACGGCTGGTTGATTGGCGACGATTCCCACGGAGTGGCCATCGAGTCGGGCGAAACCAACGAGGATGTTCTTGGCGAAGTGCTCGTGAATCTGGAAGAACTCGCCATCGTCGACCACCGTCGAGATCAGCTCCACCATGTCGTAGGGCTGATTGGCGGAGTCGGGGATGATGCGGTCGAGTGAGTCGTCCATCCTGTCCCGGCTGTCCGTCGGGGCGAAGTACGGGGGGATCTCCATGTTGTTCTGCGGCAAGAACGACAGCAGATACCGCACCGTTTCGAGCGCCGTCTCACCGTCCGGCATCACGAAGTGGGTCACACCGGATTTCGAAGCGTGGGTGAAGGCTCCCCCCAGCTCCTCGAATGAGACATCCTCGCCAGTGACCGTCTTGATGACGTCCGGCCCGGTGATGAACATGTGCGATGTGCCGTCCACCTGGAAGATGAAATCGGTCATCGCAGGCGAGTAGACGGCGCCCCCGGCGCATGGCCCCATGATCACCGAAATCTGCGGTATCACCCCGGAGGCCCGTACGTTGCGTTCGAAGATGCGTCCATATCCGTCGAGGGCGGCGACCCCCTCCTGGATGCGAGCGCCTCCGGAGTCTTTGAGTCCGATTATGGGAGCACCCATCTTGAGCGCCATGTCCATCATCTTGCAGATCTTGTCGGCGACTGCGGCCCCGAGGCTGCCCCCGAAAACGGTGAAGTCCTCGGCGAACACGAACACGGTGCGGCCGTCCACGGTGCCGAACCCTGTGACGACTGCGTCGCCGGGTGGGCGCTTGTCCTCGATACCGAAACCCCGCGCCTGATGGCGGACCATCATGTCGACCTCTTGGAACGTGCCCTTGTCGACCAGCTTGTCGATCCGCTCGCGTGCGGTCAGCTTGCCTTGCTCGTGCTGGCGAGCGATCGCTCGTTCACTCCCGGCATGGAGCGCTTCGTCGCGGAGTCGACGCAGCATCTCGATACGCGCCTCGGTTCCCAAAGGCTCCTCCTACGATCGTGTGGGTGATGCCAACACCATATTCGGTGATTCGGCTCGACGAGACCGAGTCGACTCAAGATGTGGCCCGTGAGCACTTCGCCGGGACGCCTCTGCTAGTGGTTGCCGCTCGACAGACGGCTGGTCGCGGACGCTCGGGAGCGATCTGGGAGACGGCACCGCGTGCCGTGGGGCTGTCGCTTGCGACGAATCTCGAATGGGAGCCGGCACGGTGGCCCCTGGTTCCGTTGATCTCGGGTGTGGTGGCGGCAGAGTTGCTGGATTGCACGCTCAAGTGGCCCAACGATCTCATGATGGGCGAAGCGAAGATCGGCGGAATACTGGTGGAAGTCGCCGACGCGGTCGCCGTGATCGGGATGGGGTTGAATCTGTGGTGGCCAGACCCGCCGCCGTACCGAAGCGGTGTGTTCCGCGAGGACCCCGGACCCGAGGCCGGACTCGGCCTCGGGAATCGCTGGAGCGATGCGGTCATCAGGGCACTCGCCATGCCTCCTTCGGAGTGGCCGCACGACCGGTTCGTCGCTCGATGCGTGTCGATCGGCCAGACGGTCACCTGGGATCCCGGCGGTGCAGGCACGGTGACGGGCGTGGACGGAGATGGATCGCTCGTCGTGGAAACACCGGCCGGTCGCCAGACGCTTCGCGCCGGCGAGATTCGTCACGTCCGACCCGCGTCCTAGCCGAGGGTGGCTTCTTGGGAGCCCGGGAGGTGAGTGCGGAAGAAGTCGACGAGTCTGGCGATGGCGTCCTCGGCCGCCGCCTCGTCGTAGTCGGCGCTCGAGTCGTTGAAGAACGCGTGGCGAGCAGACTCGTAGAGGAGCCAGGATCCGGAGGCGTTCCGGTTCTGTGCCTCGTCGACCGAGTCCGAGGTCACGAGATCATCGGACGCCCCATAGAGTCCGAGCACTGGGCGGGGGAGGTGTTCGAGCATGTCGGCGACGGGGAATCTCCTCTGTTCGTCGCCGGTGAGAGGAGTCGAAACCACGGCCGCAGCACCGACCCAACCCCGATGCGCCGATTGGATGAGCGCGAAACGACCGCCCACTTCGAGGCCCAGGACACCGATGGTGTCGGCGTAGGTCCATTCGATGTCATCGCTCGCCAGGAACTCCTGCGTTTCGTCGAGCACGCGCACCACCTCGGCATCGTCGAGCGAGTGGTAGACGGTCAGCGGATCCTCGACCGATTCGGGGTAGACGTTCACCGCCACCACCGCGAAACCGCGCCGGGCCAGTCTTCGGGCAATGTGCTTGCCGTGCGCGGTGAGCCCGCCGAAGTCGGGGATCAGCACCACGACGGGGAACCGGCCCGCCTTGTCGGGCCGTGCCAGGTAGCCCGGGCGATAGCCCGTGCCCACCGGTACGGGCGCAGAGCCGTACATGACCGAATACGTGCCTTCATGAGGGAGAACAGCCACAGTGCCGGACAATGTAGTCGGCATTGACGGGCATCACCCGCTCCGATCTGCCGCCAGGAGGTTCACCGGTGATCGGTCGGACAAGCGGGGTGCATCTCGGCCCGACTTTCG
>JAOUGY010000051.1 GCA_029865445.1 Acidimicrobiia bacterium
CGGGCGCCGGCGAGCACAACTCCATTCCCGAACGCAGACCACTCCGCAGTGCGGTTGGGCGCCTCCTCTGCCTCACCGTTGTGGTGGATGTAGTTGCCGGCGACCACCACGTTGTTGGCGGGCGGCAAGAGCTCCGAATCGAGGGTGTTGGGGACGATGCCGGCGACGTTGTACCGCCACTCCGAGTTGACGATCCAGATGTTGCCTGAGCTGTTGGTCCCCGAATATCCGAGGCCGTTGTATTCGGCGACGACGTCGGTGACCACGGCATTGCACGGGTCGCATTGACCGATGTAGAAGCCGGCGTCCCATGCCCCCGACGCGTACGAGTACTCGAACAGGCCGTCCACCGAGTCGAACGCATAGATGCCGTACACCCAGTCGTCGATGGCGGTCAGATACGAACCGCGGTACCCGGTGACCCCGTTCCAGAAAAACCCGTTCACCGTGTAGCTGCGAGCGGTCATGTTTTCGATCGCCACTCCGTCGGCGGTGACGGCGATACCGTTTTCGCGGGTGAACTCTCCGTCGAGGATCACGGAGTTGCGGTCGGTGCCCCTGATCACGAGCCCAGGCGTCGTGACGGTGACCGCCTCCTTGTACACGCCGGGCTCCACGAGTACGAGATCGCCGGGTTCGGCAGCGTCGACCGCCGACTGGATGGTCGGGTAGTCCGCCGGCACGTTGCGGGTGGTTCCCGACCACTCGGAGGGCGCCGCGGTGTCCTGGGCAGCGACATCGACGGGGTCGGCCGCGTCGCCGACTACCAGTGTCCCCGTCATCCCCTCCCATTCTCCCTCGTCATTCTGGGTGGCGTGCAAGGTGCAGTAGAACTGGTAGACCCCTGGCTCGTCGACGGTGACGGTGGCCGCGTCGCCAGACTCCTGATTCACGCCATCCGACACACTCAAGGTCGACCACGAGGCGTCGGCGGCCACCGCGTTGTGGGGATTCCGGCCAATGTTGACGAACTCGATCGGCTCCCCCGGTTCGACCTCGACCACTTTGGGTGCGAACGAGTTGTCGAGCATTCGTACCTCGACGGCACCAGTATCAGAGGACTGGCAAGCGGCGAGCAGGGCCGCGCCTGCGCCGAGAACGAGAAGGGTCCTGAGCTGCATGGGTGGGGAGGGTAGACCTCCAATTGGACGCCGCGCTCAACTTCTGTCACGGCCGGCAGAGTTTGCAGGGCCGGTAGCCGGCTTCATCCGCCTGGCTCGCCGATCGGAACTCGATGAGATGGCCGCTCGTGATGGTCCTCGCCGCACGGCACGTGGGGTGACAGTAGATCCTCGTCGTGTCCGACCCCCAGAAGCGAACGTTGCGGGACGCGAGCGACTCGAGCAGATCCGGGTCGGCCCCTTCTTCGACGAGAAGGGAGGCCTTGTTGTGGCCTCCGCCAAGCGAATAGTTGCCGATGTGTCCGTCGGTGCGCACCACCCGGTGGCAGGGCACGATCAGCGGTACGGGGTTGGTGGCCATGACCGAACCCACGGCGCGCACAGCTCCGGGTTTTCCACCCTCCTTGGCGAGCCATCCATACGGCCGTACTTCACCGCGGGGGATCGTGGCGGCGATCTCGAGAATCGCCCTCTGAAACGGCGTACGGTTCCTCAGGTCGAGGGGCAGGTCTCCCGGTGTTCCCTTTTCGATCGCCCGGGCGATCAACGAGTCCCAGCCCCGGGGTGTCCTGGCTTCGACGACCCGGCGACCGAAGCGGTCCTCGAATCGGTGGGGAGCGTCGAGATCCATCAGGTCGACCGACGACACACCTCTGGTGTTGAAGGTCACCATGACCTGTCCGACCGGCGAATCGAAGGCGGAGAAGCCGTCCACCAGGCCGGTCCCAAGGAGCACGCCGCTTTCGATGATGGCGGGTGGCTGTTCGTGGAGTGTTGAGAGCGCGTCTTCGAGATTCATTGTTCGGCCTCCATGATCGTTCTGAGTTTCTCGAGACCCCGGTGGACGTCGGCTTTGACTGTTCCTTCGGGCCGGCCGAGGGCCTGGGACGTTTCGGCGATGGTCAGGCCCACGACGTGCCGGAGCACGATGGCGTCGCGTTGGGGCTTGCTGAGGGTGGCGAGCCTGCGATCCCAGGATGCGGTGTCGGGAGGTTCCGGGTCGCAAGTGGTGGGGTCGTCGAACTCCGCGGGAATGGGGCGGCGCGCCCGGTCTCTCAGGGCATTGCGGCCGAGGTTCATGGCGATCGTCCACATCCAGCCGCGGAGACTGAGCGTGCGAACCCGGTCGGGGTCGTAGCCGGCGAGGGCGTTGTACGCCCGGATGAACGCTTCCTGGGTCAGGTCTTCGGCGTCGGTTCCGTGGAGGCGTCGCAGCCCCGAGTACAGGGGGGCCTGCATCTCACGGACCAGTTCGGGGAACGCAGCGTCCAGATCGCGCGCCAGTCGTTTGCAGAGGTCTTCCATCACCGACAAGAACCCGAAATTGCGTACGTGAGTTGCATATATGGCACTGAACTACGCAATTTCGATCGCCGGGTCACGCGGAGGACGCCACAAAAACCCGGATCTCACGGTGTGCGGCTCTCTTGGGATAGATGGCATACCCCGGGTAGATGCGGGCGGCCGCCTCGAAGATCGCCGCCTTCTCGTCCCCATGTGCTCGTCGGGTGTGAACCTCGACGCTCTTCGACCCCTTGCTGATGGTGGCCTCGGGATGGGCCTCCAGGTTGTACACCCATCCCGGGGTGGGCCGCTGACCAAACCCGCTGCCGATCAGACAGACGTCGTCACCCCATGGGATTGCGAGCAGGGGCGAGGTCCGGGGCTCGGCGCTCTTGGCGCCGGTCGTGGTCACGAGCACGGCCAGCGGATGGGTCATATGGCCCGTGCGGGCGAGGGCACGGTCGAGGAGGTGGGCTGTCCGTGCAGAGATCCACGCCCCCGCCCGGGACGTCGCGAAGCCAGCAAGGAGCCTGTTGGTCGGGGCAGGCGGCGGTAGGCCCAAGGCTTCGGAAACGTTCACTCGTCGAGCGTATCAGGGGAGTCGCCCAGCAGGTACCGGGGCCCGGACCCCAACGTCGAGGCGCGGTCGCCTGGGTTGAAGATCCCGCAGCTCTTGAGCGACAGGCATCCACAGCCGATGCAGTCGGTCAGTTGGCTTCTGAGTGCTTCGAGTTCGGCGATGCGACTGTCGATGCGACGCCGCCACGACGATGAAAGCCGCTGCCAGTCTCGTTTCGATGGCGTCCGGTCATGGGGCAGATACTCCAGTGCCCGATGGATCTCCGGAAGGGTCAACCCCGCCTCCTGAGCAGCCCGGATGAGCGACACCCGTCGTAGGGTCGCCCTGTGGAACCGTCGTTGGTTGCCGGCGGTACGGACCGATGAGATGAGGCCCTCGGCCTCCCAGAAGCGGAGGGCCGACGTGGCCACGCCGGCTCGTGTGGCCAGCTCACCGATGGTGAGTTCGTCCATTGTCCGATCCTACCCTTGACTTCAAGTAAACTTGAAGTCGTACGGTGGTCTCATGAAGACTCTCAACGCACCAACCGGCGACCTCCTCGACACGTACTTTGCACTCCAGTCGGGAGACGCCAAACACGAGACAGCGGCCACGTCCACGCTCGACGTTCTCTGGACGCTGTACGACAGGGTCCTGCGCGTCGACCCGGCAAACCCGTCGGATCCCGCGAGAGATCGATTTCTCGTTTCGAAGGGTCACGGACCGCAGGCCCTGTACGCAGTGCTCGCTGCCAAAGGGTTCTTTCCGGTCGAGTGGCTCGCGACGTTTGGCGAGTTCGACTCCCCGCTCGGCCACCATCCCGATCGCCTGCTCCTTCCCGGAGTCGAGATCTCGTCCGGCTCGCTCGGGCACGGACTCCCGATTGCGCTCGGGACGGCGCTCGCACTCGATGCGCAGGGAATGGATGGTCCGCGGGTCGTGTGTCTCGTCGGTGACGGCGAACTCGACGAAGGCAGCAATCACGAGGCGATTGCCGTAGCCGCTCGACTCGGGGTCGGCCGACTCCAGGCGGTCGTGGTCGACAACAGTTCGTCGCGGCACGGTTGGCCGGGCGGGATAGCCGCCCGGTTCGAGGTCGAGGGGTGGAGAGGGGTCACCGTCGACGGCCGCGACCACTACGCCATCGAACGAGCGTTCTCGCTGCAGAGCCCTTCGGTTCCCCTGTTCGTCGTCGCCGAGGTGACGCGATGAGCATGCGAGAGCGCTTCACGAGCGTCGTCACCGACCTTCTCGACGGCGACACTCGCACCGCGGTGGTGTTGGCAGTGATTGGCCACGCCGGCTTCGAGGAGTCGGGGGCGACGAGACGGCATCCTCGTCGTGTCATCGATGTGGGTATTCGCGAACAAGCCATGGTGGGTGTAGCCGCAGGCCTGGCGCTCGAAGGCATGCGTCCATTCGTTCACTCCTATGCCCCGTTTCTCGTCGAACGGCCTTTCGAACAGATCAAGCTGGATCTGGCTCACCAAGGTGTTGGATCCGTGCTGGTGAGCATCGGGGCTTCCTTCGACGCTGCAGCGGAGGGGAGGACGCATCAGTCTCCGGGTGACGTGGCGTTGGCGTCGACGATCCCGGGAATGAGAATCGAGGTCCCCGGCCATCCGGACGAGGTCGAGTCGATGCTCAGGAGAGCCGCTCGCACCGATGAACTCACCTACATTCGGCTGTCGACCCAGGCCAACCGAGCAGCCTTGGTTGCTGACGGTTCGATCGGGGTGGCCCGGATCGGCACGGCCGGGGCGGCGACCGTGCTGGCGATCGGCCCGATGCTCGATCCGGTCCTCGAGGCGGTGGCCGACCTCGATATGACGGTCCTGTATTCATCCACCGCCAAGCCGCTGGATCGGGCAGGTCTGATGGCGGCCCGGACGGGAGATGCTCTCGCAGTGGTCGAGCCGTATCTCGAAGCCACGTCGGCGGCGGAGGTCTTGTCGGCGATCGGTCCGTCATGTGTCAAGACGGCGTGGATCGGAATCCGACACGGCGAACTCCGACGGTATGGGACACCGGAGGACCATCGGGTGGCCCAGGGCCTCGATCCGGGCGCCATCCGCGCCCGGATCGCCCGTGACCTCATGTGAATCTCCTCGGCTCGGTTTGCGTGACATGGTTGAGGAACGGGATGGCAACGAGCACCAGCTCGGTCGCCGCGGCCTCGCCGTTGCCTACCCGCAGCTCTCCATCTGGTCCCCGAAAAGGGGAAGATCACAGGGGGAACATCAGTCGGCCTTCCCTCGTGGGCGCCGGAGCGCTGTAGCGTGGGGGCATGTCACTGCGGGGGATAACGGCAGTGTTGTGCACGCTCGTTCTGGTGCTCCTACCGGGTACCGCTCTTGCTGCCGGCACGTTTCTCGATGACGACGGCTCGGTTCACGAGTCCGACATCGAAGCCGTCGCCGCCGCGGGAATCACCCGTGGGTGCAACCCGCCGGCCAACGATCGGTTCTGTCCCGGCGACTTCGTCACGCGCGGCCAGATGGCCGCATTCCTCGTCCGGGGCCTCCACCTCGAGCAGGGCGCCGCCACTTTCATCGACGACGACGACTCGATCTTCGAATCAGACATCGAGCGACTGGCCTCCGCGGGAATCACCGTGGGCTGCAATCCGCCGCTCAACGATCGGTTCTGTCCCGAGGACTTCGTTACGCGCGGCCAGATGGCGGCGTTCCTGACACGTGCATTCCGATACCCCACACCAGCTACTGATCCGTTCACCGACACGATTGGCTCACAGTTTCGGGTCTCCGCCGCTTCGCTCGCCGAGGCCGGCGTGACCGTGGGATGCAATCCGCCCACCAATGACCGTTACTGCCCCGACGACTTCGTGACGCGAGCGCAGATGGCCACGTTCCTCGCACGGGCGATCGGGCTCGAACCCCCGCCCTCCGCAGACCCGACGTGGTACGAGACACCGACGGTCATGGGGGTGGGTATACGCACCCTCGAGGTGTCGCCAACCGGACCGACGACTCTCGCCGACGCACTCGCCGACGCCCGACCAGGCGATGACATCGTCCTCGGCGCCGGCACCTACACGGCGACGAGCAGCCTGGTTCTGGCGGAGTCCGGGGAATCGCACGCATGGATCAGCATCAGAGGTGCGCCCGGCTCGCGGCCGGTGATCGACCTCGACGGGGCCGGCGAGCTTCGGATCTCCGGCTCGCACGTGCTCCTCGAGAACGTTCGGGTGATCGATGGGTCCGGGAACAACATCCACATCGCGCCGGGAGAGCAGTCGATCAGCCATGTCGTGATCCGGGATGTCATCGTTGCCGATCTCCGGGACGGACCCGGCGCCGCCATCAAAGTCAACCGCAACAATCCTTTTGCGGCGGGTGTGTCGTTCGTGTACGTCGAGGATTCCGATCTCTCCGGCTCGCTGGCCAACGCGGTGGTCGACGGTGTCGGCGTGAGCTACGCCGTCGTCCGCGGCTCGGACATCCACGACAGCGAGGTGGGAAGCCACGGGATCTTCTTCAAGGGGGGATCCGATCACGTTCTGATCGAGAAAAACGTCATCCGGGGAATCCGCCAGAACGCCGCTCTCCAACTCGGCGGCAACACCGGTGTGGAGTTCTTCGATCCCGCGTGGCCCGACTGGGAAGGTGTCGACCAGGTGGCCCGAAACAACCTCATCGCTGACTTCGATGACTCGGCTGTCGAGATCCGGGGCGTGTGGGGTGGCCGGGTCTACCACAACACCATCGTCACTCGATCCTCCTTCGCCGTGTTTCGGTTGTCCTGCGGGAACACCGATGGCGGGGGGTTCTCGACGAACCTCGACATCGACATCGCGAACAATCTCGTCGTGGGTCTCGGCGGTGATCCTCAGTACGCCAGAAACGACTGTGCCGGCGAGGACATCCGATTCGGCCGCCAGGGATGGTTCGGGATGTTCCACAACTCCGGAACCCCGACCCCGCTCGTGCCGCTGTTCCCGGCACCGGGCGACGTGGCAGACATCGACGTCGCTGGAAGCGTGGTCACTCCGTCGGACACGGGTCTGACCGGACCGGGCGACGCCCGGGCCCGCTTTGGGCCTATCGCCGAGTCCGCGGCGATAGGTGCGGGAGCCTACGTCGGAGTGACCGAGGACTTCGACGGTGCCATCCGCGACGAAATCGCCCCGACCCTGGGAGCGATCGAGTGAGGCCTGCTGATAGGCTCTGTACATGGGTGTACACACCGTAGACGTCGCCCTCGAGGACCTCGAACACGATCCGCATGCGGTGATCGGGCGGATCCGAGAAGATCATCCGGTGGCATGGATACCGGCGCTCAAAGGGTGGTTGATCACCAGGCGCGATCTGGTGCGCTCGATGATGCGTGATGCGGAGACGTTCACGGTTGACGACCCGAGATTCTCTACCGCCCAGGTCCTGGGGCCATCGATGCTGTCGCTCGACGGGCCTGAGCACCAACGTCACCGCGGCCCATTTGCGGCAGCCTTTCGCAAACCCGAGGTACAGCGAGATTTCGCCGACATCGTCAGATCGGAAGCACGTCGGTTGGTCCGTGGTATCGCTCTAAATGGCGAGGCCGAACTGCGCGTCGATCTCGCAGGGCCGCTGGCGGTGAACACCATCACCACAGCGTTGGAGTTGGTGGATGCGGATCCGGCCACGGTCCGAGGTTGGTATGACGACATCGTCGACGCGGTCATCCGGACGTCGACCGGCCAGGTGGTCGATGACATCCGGCCGGCATCCGTGGACCACCTCGCCGGGCACGTGCGATCGAGTATCGACGCGGGCGCATCGCTCGTCACAGCCGCGGCCCGGACCCTCACCATGGAAGAAGTGGTTTCGAACACCGGCGTCATGATGTTTGGGGGAATCGAGACGGTCGAGGGATCGATCGCCAATGCTTTCGTCCACCTGTTGACTCGACCCGAGGTGCTTTCTGAGCTGGATGCTGATCCAGCACTTTGGACTGCGGCCGTCGAGGAATCTCTACGCCTGGAACCGTCGGTGGTCCAGGTCGACCGGTTCGCAACCCGCCGCGTCGAAGTAGAGGGAGCCATCATCGAGGAGGGCGACTTCGTGATGCTGTCCATCGCCGGAGCCAACCGGGATCCGTCGTTCTACCCCGACCCCGACACGTTCGATCTGCATCGTGAGAACGCACGGACCAACCTGACCTTTGCCCAGGGCCCCCACGTGTGCGTCGGGATGCACCTGGCCAGACTCGAAGTCAGAGCCGCCCTGGAGGCAGCGTTCACGGCGTTGCCTGGTCTGACGCTGACAGAGCCCACCCCCATCACCGGGCTCGTGTTCAGAAAGCCTGTCCGGGTACCTGTGATGTGGAGTGTGTGAGTCACCGGCTCCGATCCTCGATCTCCCACAGATGGTCGACGGCATGCCATGCCGACCGGCGGATCAGGAAGGCGAGCGGCCACTTGACTTCGGCCGGTGACAAGATCAGTTCTTCCGCTCGGCTGACGAGGGCGTCACGCAGCTCGAGTGAGTTCAACGTTCCAGGGCGCACGCCGATCTTCGGGGCGTATGCGCGTTCGGTTTCGAACACGTGGTCGACGATGGCCGATCGCGAGCGGCCTCCCCCTCGTGGTCCTTTCGCTAGTGCCTCCGGTGCTCGTTCCGCACATTCGTCGAAGGACTCCCAACCGGCTCGCCAGAGCGCCAGATGATGCGTCACCGTGATCGGGGCGCGATGGTCGCGAGGGTGGACGGTCCCCGGGGCTCCGAAATCGGTGGTGGCATTGCCCTCTATCACCTCGACCGAATCCAGCGATTCCTCGCCCAGTTCGACGCCCGCCCGCTCGGCGATCCGGCGGTAGCGGGCGCGATAGTCGTCGAGACGGGCGACGGCTTCCTCGGGAGTCTTTGCCTGTCGGCCCCAGCCCGGCCAGTCGTACGCCATCGCAAGACACCGGCGCGATCCGGCCTCTACGTAGACGTCGATCACCGACTCACGCCATCGGCGATGGGGCCGCCCTCGTCCCGTTCACGGACGGCCTGTTGGAACCCGACCTGCTCGGCCCGTTGCTTGAACCAGACCCCTTCTGGGGAGTGGCGTGTGATCCCATCGAACAGAGTCGCCGTGAGTTGAGTGGACGCCAGGCCCATGTTGTCCAGCGCCTGGTTGATCATGAGCTTCTGCATCATCAGCTGGTTGCGGGGGACCCCGCTCATCCGGGCGGCGAGCGAATCCACCCTCGCGTCGAGTTCATCGGGTGGCACCGCCTCGAGGACCAGGCCGATACGGGCTGCCTCGGCGCCATCGATCAGGTCACCTGTCAGCAGCATTCGTTTGGCCCGCTCAGGCCCGATCCGGTACACCCACATGGCGGTGGTAGGACATCCCCACACCCGGGCCGGTGGGTATCCGATCAGGGCGTCGGCCGCCATCACAACGAGGTCACACGCCAGGGCGATGTCGGAGCCGCCGGCCACGGCGTGCCCGCGGACCTTGGCGATCGTCGGTTTGGATGCGCGGAAGAGTGACATGAAGTCGGCCGTGTTCCGGCTCATCATGCGATAGTCGAGCATCGGATCCCACGGCATCTCTTGGGAATAGGGAGCGTCGCTCCGCTCGGCGAATTCCTTGAGGTCGTACCCGGAACAGAACGACCGCCCCGCGCCGGTGACCACGATCACGTGCACGGCATCGTCCTCCTCCGCGATTTCCACGGCTGCCCGCAGTTCCGAAGGCATGTGCTCGTCGATGGCGTTGAGGCGGTCCGGACGGTTCAAGGTGATCGTGGCGACACGTCCGGACGCTCGGTATTCGATGCTGTGGAACTCCATGACCCGAGGCTACGCAGTTCGGGTCAGCTGCGATCGAGAGGGATTGATCCGTCGGAGGCATGGAACTCCTCGTGGGCGGCGATCAGCGGTTCCCATTCCTCCGGGTGTTCCACATCGATGGCCACGAGATGACGCGACACGGGGCCCCCTGTCCGATCGAACTTGCGCGCTCGGCGGATGAGTTCGGCCGAGGCATCGTCGATGCGTTGGTGCTGGGCAAGGTGTTCCTCCCAAGACGCGCACAGGAACATCTCGCTGAGACGGTGCGGATCGTCGGCGTTTCGATAGAGACGCCATCGATATGCCCCGGTACGAAGACGCACGAGTCGGATGTCGTTCATCACTTCGAGGAAGTCCTCGAGGTCCGAGCGAGCGACGTTCCACGTGTTGAGGATCATCACCGGCCCACCCTCCGTATCGGCGTGCTCGGACACGGAACGAGTTTCGCTGAACTCGGGACTCCTGATCTCGGCGAGCGCGGGCAGGCGAAATCGGGGCGACAGGATCCCGAGAGCGGTTGTCCCGGCGCACAGCGCGATCATCGCTGGTCCGGCACCGGTGATGTCCGCGAGCCCTCCGGCGATGATCGAGCCGATAGGGAAGACCCCTGAAAATGCGAGGGTGTAGAGGCTCATCGCTCGCCCGCGGATCCACTCGGGCGCCATCATCTGACTCGACGCGTTCAGGGTCGTGAGAGTGAGCACCCAGCATGCGCCGGAGACCACCATCGCGGGAACTGCCACCACCCACGAAGGAGCGATTCCCACGGCCATGCCCGCAAGGCCGAACAGTGTGATCGTGGCGGGCACCGATCGCGCCCCCAACTCGTCGGCGACCCGACGCCGAATGAACGCGGCCACCAGGGCGCCCACGCCCATCGCTCCCAACAGGACTCCATAGAGTCGCTCGTCGCCCCCGAGATCGGTCGTGCGGTTGGGAAGCACCGATTGGACGGAAGCGGATGTGAGCGCAAAGAGGGACACCAGCAGCAGCAGCCTGCGAAAGGCCGGGGTGAAACGGGCGAATCGGATCGACTGGCTGATCGCCGAGGTCATGGACGTCTGGACTCGCTCGGGGCTGGCCAGTCGTTGGGCGAGCACACCGGCTACCACGATGACACCGAGGTAGCTGATCGCGTTGACCCCAAATCCGACGGCCGGTCCCGCAGTCGCCACGATGAGACCCCCCAGTGCGGGACCCACGGCGCGGGCGACGTTGAATCCCGCCGAGTTCAGTGCGACCGCACTGGCCAGCATGCCTCGAGGCACGAGTTCGGGCACGAGCGACTGCCACGCCGGTAGATTGAATGCCATCCCCACTCCCATCAGCAGCCCGAGGCTGAGGAGGGTGCCCGGCGTGATCACGCCCAGTGCTGTGAGCACGGCCATGGCCGCGGCGCCCGTGCCCATGGCGATCTGCGAGGCCAGCATCACCTTGGCGCGATCGAAGGTGTCCGCCACCACGCCCGAGATCAGCGCAAGGAACAACAGCGGAAGCATGTTCGAAGCCAGCATCAGTCCGATCCAGGTGGCGGACGAGTCGGTGAGCTCTTTCATGAGCCAGGAAGCAGACACCGTCTGGAAGAAGGATCCGAGGTTGGAGAACACCGACGCCACCCACAAGGCGCGATAGCGGGGGACCTTCAACGGAGCGAGTGCGTCGGTCACCTCCGGGAGTGTATGACCCCCGAGATCGGCGTAGGCTCGGCCCCATGAAGTGGGAAGAATTCGAGGCGGCGGCTCGATCGATCTCGTGGATCGCCTACCTGGGTACGTCGGATGTCGAAGGCAACCCGCACGTGTCGGTGGTTGCGCCGGGGTTCGGTGAGCGGCGGCTGTGGGCGGCGACCCGTGCCCGATCGAAGAAGGTTCGGAACCTGGCGGTGAACCCGGCCGTGTCGTTCCACTGGCCCGTCGGCGGGGACGGACCCGGTGAGCTCATAGCCAGGGGCGTGGCCCGAATCCACGGCGACCCGGAGGCCCGCGATCGAATCTGGGACGCCGGATACATGCCGTACGACCTCGCCGTGTTCTTCGAGTCCAAGGACAACCCGGATCTCGTCTTCCTCGAAACGGAGGTCCAGCGGGCACGGCTACTCGGTCCCGACTTCCAGGCGGACGTGTATCAGCCTTGACGAGAATCCGACCTCGGGCAAAGCGGCCGTGGCACAGAGCCGAACATCGCTACCCTCGCCGCCGTGTCGGATTCGGCCTACTTCGTCGCACCTCCGGGTCGGGCAGGCCGTGGCTTGCTGTTGCTCCACTCCTGGTGGGGGTTGACACCATTCTGTCGGGGATTGGCGGATCGTCTCTCCGACGAGGGTTTCACCGTGCTCGCCCCAGACCTCAACATCGGTGAGGTCTTCGATCGCGAGGAGGAGGCCCGGCGCCACCTGGAAGCGGCCGACCCCAATCATCTCGCACGCCTCGTCCTGTCATCGGCGCACCTCCTCGCCGAGCGAGCGCAGGGGGATCGTTTGACGGTGGTGGGGATGTCGATGGGCGCCTCCCTCGGATTGTGGGCATCTGTCCGGCTTCCCGACGTGGTCGAGGCGGTGGTCTCCCTCTACGGGACCCAGGCGGTCGACTTCGAAGGATCCCGAGCCAGGTATCAACTTCACTTCGCCGATTCGGATCACCTGGTAAGCGACGACGATGCGGTGTTCATGGAGTCGACGATGTCGTTGTGCGGCCTCGCCGTCGAGTCGCATCGGTATGCCGGGACGTCGCATTGGTTCTTCGAGGAAGGCCGACCCGAATACGACGCCAAGGCTGCGGCTGAGGTTTGGGAGCGGATGATCGGGTTTCTCAAGCCGGTGGAGGGTTCAGAAACCGATACCCGATGATGTCGTCCAGGTCCTGGGAGCCGTTGACGGCCTTGGCCGCCAACGCCCCCGAGATCACCGCGCCCTCGAACGAGTTGATGTTCAGACCCGTGTTGAGCCAGTCACCGGCGAGGGTGAGGTTCGGGAGGTCGGACGCGTCGGCTCTGGGCCGCAGCCCGATCGAGCGTGGCGGTGAGATCCCGTAGCGATCGGTCGGCGTGACGTTCGCCCGGATGTGCTGCGAGGCGAGCCGGGCAGGTCCGACGAGGTCGTCCGGGGCCACCAACTGGCCAAACGGATCGGCGCCGAGACCCGGGATGAGCCCGGCTACCGATCGCAGCATGCTCGCCGTGAGGAGAAGCGCCTGCCCGCGAGCGATGTCCGGATAGGCGATGTTGGGTCCGGCCGGGTCGGGAGCGTTGGTGGCGAGCGGACCGCAGAAGTAGACGAGGGTTCCGGGCTCCGGCGATGGCCAGTCCTCCTCTGTCAGCAAGTCGGAGAAATCGACCCAACACGAGAGTGGATCCAACCACTCCGCGGTCGAGAATCTCTCCGCTTCGGTCCGGTACGGATGGAGAGGCAGACCGAGATCGGTGCCGGCACTCCGCAGCCACAGTTGAACGCCGCAGGTCGACACCCACTCGGTTTGCGCGACCTGCGCCGACCATTGCTCCCCGGCGAGGCTCGGACAACTGTGCCGGTGAGTGGGTGGGGGGATCGCCAGGACGACGTGATCGAAGTCGGTGCCGAGTTCGAGTGTCTCGTCCCGGCCGGGCTCTCCGTGGAGCAGCGCGTACCAGTCTTCGAGGTCGACTCCCTCGATGCCTTCGCGGTCACTCGGTTCGATGCGATCGAGGACGGGCCGGGCAGGCCAGTGCCGGCCTGTGCCGTCATCGACAACGGGGTCGTAGATACCGTCGATGGGTGACGCGTGGCGGCGGAGAACAACCCGGCGCACGACGCCTTTCTCGGGGACCACGTCCTTGACCCGGGTGAAGAACTCGAATCGAACCGGTCTGCGCACGGGTGCGCCGTGAGGCGAGAGTGGCGGGCTTGCGAGTGCGTCGTACAGCGGAAGAATCACACTCTCGCCTGTTCCGCGCCTGAAGTACCAGAAGTTGGGTCCGGGCGCCGCCAGTTGACGGAGCAGGAACATGACGAAGGCGGCAGCCGACATCGTCGGTGGGCCTGAGGAGTCACCCCCGGAGTACTGGAAACAGATGTTTGGGATCGCCCGTGCGGTCGGGGACATCAACGTGCTGGAGGCAGCGCCGTGTCGGGCGAGCCAATCCAGGTGTGTCTCGTCGTCGAGTGTGGCGATTCCGAGCTCGAAGACGCTGTCGGCCTTCACGCCCCGCATCACAGTCGCCAGCAGGTCGATCTGGGCGTGGCGCGCCCCCGCCTGCGGAGACATCCACGCCAGCCATCTCGCCAGGCGCGCCGCCATCCCCAACCATCGGACCGTGCGGATGGCTACCGCGTAGTCGGGCGCGTCCTGGCCGGGATCACCAGGAGCGGGTGTGGGGACGGTCGACGCCGTCCCTCTCCGGATGACGTTGCCGGCCAACCGGTCGGCGATCGATCGCCGGACCCGCGCCGACATCGCCTGCCGACGCGTGGGGGGACCGTCGGGCAGTCGCGTCATCCCCAGGAACGACTCGACCACGGCTTCGATGAGCTTGGCGCGAATCAGCGACGGCTGGATGTTGTCTTCGGTACCGGCGTCGGCCGATCCGCTCGCGGCTGCCACCCGGGACGCGAACCTGGCGGGCACCTCGGGGAGGGGAGAGAGGTGCAGGTTGTTGGGTGCGAGTTCATCGTCGAACGACAGATCCAGTTCGCTGTAGATGGCGTCGAGCATCCGACGGGCATTGCCGTAGAAGTTGCCGAAGAGGTGGATGCCGTGTTCTTCGATCCGTCCGTTGGTACCCCGGCTCGACGCACCCTTGCCCCCCAGTCGCCAGCCCTGCTGGTAGACGGTGATCTCGACAGTGGGATCCTGCTGGAGGAGATGCCAGGCCGCGGCGAGACCGGCCGGTCCCCCACCCAGGATCGCCACCTTCACCCGACCAACCTTTCGCCACCTGGCGACAGCCTATGGCCCGGTCCGGTCCGCCGTCGGTCCGTGTAAGTCAGATGTAAGAGGCCTCTGCAATCGTGGCCCATCGGCCCAGCCTCCGCTGGTCCGTCCTGATCGAACACGACGGGAGGGGCCAATGGGAGTCGACGCCGGCGACGGCGGCGAGCGCAGGAGGGGCGGAGGTCGTCGATAGCTCAAGGGGGCGAAGAGGCCGCGGCGCCACCTCGTGGGGTGCGTGGTGTCGCGGCCATCTTCGGCTCGCCGGAGGCGCCAGTTTCGCCGACTGGTTACCATCCTCAGGACCGAAAGTCCGGGAGGGTGGTGACTTTCAGGGTTCTCGGCACCGTCGGTGTTGAAACCGCAGGAGGGGTGGTCGTCGAGGTGAGGGGAAACCCTCGGGCCTTACTGGCTGCCCTTTGCGTCGCGCCCAATCGCCCACGACCTGCCGACGTTCTCATCGATGCCGTCTGGGGAGAAGCCGGCGTCCCCAAGTCGACACTCCACGTGGAGCTGTCCCGGCTGCGTCGCTGGCTGCGGGACCAAGGCGTCGACGATCGGGTGATCGAGACGACCGGCGACGGATATCTGCTTCGTGTGGCGACCGATGAGCTCGATGCCACCCTGTTGCTCGACCTGGTTCATCGGGGTCGAGAGGCGCTGGAAGCCGCAGAAACCGAGCGCGCCCAGACGTTTCTCGACCGGGCAGTGGAGCTGGTGGGGGTTCCCTAATGCCGATCTCAGATATGCGCCACCGTTCGACGCGGCCGTCGGAGAGCTCGAGGAGGCGCAAGCGCAAGCCCAAGAACTCCTGAGCCAGGTTCACCAGGCACGTGGTCGATCCGACGTCGGTAGGCTGCGTCGTCTCGTGGAGGAGGCGCCCACCCGCGAGGTGCGATGGCAGCATCTGATGATCGCGCTGTATCGCGATGGTCGACAGACCGACGCCCTACGCGTGTTCCGGTCGGCTGCGGATCGTCTGGCGGCGGTTGGGCTCGAACCCTCTGAGGGTCTCGTGCGTCTCGAGGACAAGATTCTGTCCCGCGACCCGGGTCTGGACCCCCTTTCGCGGATGGTTCTTCCCGCCGAGCTGACATCTTTTGTGGGGCGTGACGACGACGTCCAGCGTCTCGTCGGACTTGTCGGTCGTCACCGCCTCATCTGCATCACCGGTCCTGGCGGCGTCGGAAAGTCCCGGCTGGCTCTCAGGGTGTCGCATGCAGTGGCGGCTCGGTTTCGGGATGGAGCGGCGTTCGTATCGCTCGCCCATGTATCGGATCCGACAATGGTCGCCTCGGCCGTGGCCACAGCGCTCGGAACGGCCGAGCGGTCTGGGGTGCGCGCACTCGAGGCTGCCGTCGGGGCATCCCGTGATCGGTCCTTGCTCGTGGTCCTCGACAACTGTGAGCACGTCACCGGGGCCGCCGCAGAGGTTGCCGTCAGCTTGGCGGGCGCGTCGCCCGATGTCACCGTCATCGCGACATCCCAGCACGATCTGCGCATCCCGGGAGCGGTGACGAGAAGTCTGGCGCCGTTGCCGATCCCGGCCGCAGGCAGTCTCGACGCTCTCGCCGGCTGCGACGCGGTGAGGCTCTTCGTCGAACGGGCTGCAGAGCGGACGAGGGCCGATGTATCGGCCGACGTCGAGGCGGTGGGGGAGATCTGCCGCCGGTTGGATGGCATCCCGCTCGCCATCGAACTTGCGGCCTCGATGTGCGATACCCGCAGCGTTCCCGAGATCCTGGCGGAGTTGGACGACGACAACGCACCACGCGTGAGAGACACGACCGACGCGGTGCCGCACCACCGGAGCTGGCGCGATTCGATCGCCTGGAGCCTCGGGCTCCTCGACGGCGACGAGCGCGGTGCCCTCGGACGGCTATCGGTGTTCCGAGGCGGTTTCGACCGCGCTGCCGCCCTCGATGTGTGCCCTGATCGTGAGCTCGACCGGCGACGGTTCGACGAGTTGATCGATGGGCTCGCCGGAAAGTCGGTCTTGATCCCGGAGCCCACGCCCGACGGTATGCGATTCGGAATGCTCGAGTCGATCCGCCAGGCGTCCCTTGACCTGGTGTCGCCGGCAGAGCGCCGCCGTCTCGTCGAATC
>JAOUGY010000332.1 GCA_029865445.1 Acidimicrobiia bacterium
GCTCATGCCGTAGGGGTGACCGATGGAGATCGCCCCGCCGTTGATGTTGAAGACCTCGTTGTCGATACCCAGCGTGTCCCGGCAGTACAAGGTCTGCACGGCGAACGCCTCATTGAGCTCCCACACGCCGATGTCGTCGACTCCGAGGCCGGCACGTTCGAGAAGTTTGGGCACGGCGAACACGGGCCCGATCCCCATCTCGTCGGGGTCGACCCCTGCCACCGCCATGCCGCGGTAATAGCCGAGCGGTTCCAACCCGCGCCGCTCTGCCTCGCCGGCCTCCATGACCACGAGTGCCGCCGCGCCGTCGGAGAGCTGGCTGGCATTGCCGGCTGTCACGTTCTTGCCCTCACCACGGACGGCACCGAGCGACGCAAGGGCCTCGAGCGTGGTCTCGGGCCGGTTCCCCTCATCCAGGCTCAACGTGACGTCCTCGTGGGTCGTCTCTCCGGTCTCCCTGTTGACGATCGCCTTCGTCGCCGTCGTCGGAATGATCTCGTCCTCGAAGACCCCGGTCCGTTGAGCGACCGCTGTGCGCTGCTGGGACTGGTACGCATACTCATCACAGGCATCCCGGTCGATGCCGTATCGCTCGGCGACAACCTCGGCGGTGTCGATCATCGGCATGTACATGTGGGGCTGGCGTTCGAGCAGCCGGGGATCGGCGGCGCGGTACATGTTCATGTGCTCGTTTTGCACGAGGCTGATCGATTCCAGCCCTCCCGCCACGATGGGCGGAGAGCCGTCGACGATGACCTGCTTCGCCGCGGTCGCCACTGCCATGAGGCCCGACGAGCACTGCCGATCGATCGACATCGCCGAAACCGTCGTGGGAAGACCGGCTGCCATCGCCGCGTTCCTGGCGACATTGATGCCCTGGGTGCCTTGCTGCATGGCGCACCCCAGAATCACGTCATCGATCGCATCGGGATCGACTCCGGCACGGGCCACGGCTGCCTTGATGGCGTGGCCGGCCAGAGTTGGCGCCTCGGTGTCGTTGAACACACCCCTGTAGGCCTTGCCGATCGGCGTACGCGCCGTCGACACGATGACTGCTTCACGCATTGTTCACTCCCATCGTCACCCGCCACCGAGCGTCGGATCGTCGCCCGCACCGAACCAGAAGAACAGTACGGCCACAACGACGATCGCCAGCAGCAGGCCGATCAACCAGTCGGGAATGCGGGACAGAAATCGCACGACAGACTCGACTCTAGGGCATTGGCAGGTCAGAGCCGCCCACCGGCTCTACGGGACAGTCCGGCATCCTGGAGTCAGAGACTCACCGACACGGATACTCTCGGGATGGCACCGATTCAAGGAGCGCACCCGTGGAAGTCACCACCAGAACCGTGGACACCGACCGCCTCTCGGTCTTCTTGTACGAATGTGGGCCGTCGGACGGGATTCCCGTCGTGCTCATCCACGGCAACCTCGCAACGGGGCGATTCTTCGAACCGACGATGCGTGCAGCGCCCGCCGGCTATCGCATGCTCGCTCCCGACATGCGAGGGTTCGGCCGCACGGAACGCCGGCCGCTCGACGCCACACGTGGACTGAAAGAGTGGGCCGACGACACCCGCGCCGTCGTTCGGGCGTTGGGCATCGACGCTCCGGTTCATCTCGCGGGCTGGTCCACGGGAGGCGCCGCCATCGCCGAGTATGCAATAGCGACGCCCGACGAGGTGGCGTCGCTCACCTTCATCGACCCGGTGTCTCCGTTCGGGTTCGGCGGCACGAAGGATGTCAACGGGACACCGACGTCGCCCGACTACGCGGGGTCGGGAGCGGCAGCGGGCAATCCCGAGTTTGCACAGCGTCTTGCCGACGGTGACAGAAGCACAGACTCGGACGTCTCACCTCTCAATGTCATGAGAAACTTCTACTGGTCACCTGGTTTCTCGATGGAACCGGAATGGGAGCAGGTGCTGCTCTCCGAGGTTCTCCTATCGGAAGTGGGCCCCACCGGTTATCCAGGCGACGTGACGTCGTCCGCCAATTGGCCGGGGGCTGGTCCGGGCGCCTGGGGCGTCCTCAACGCCCTGTCAGGCAAGCACTGCAACTGGTCGGCGATTGCCGACATCGAACCAAAGCCCCCTGTCCTCTGGACCCACGGAGAGAACGACCTCGTCGTTGCGGACGCCAGTCCCTGGGACCTCGGAACGCTTGGACAGATGGGCCTGGTCCCTGACTGGCCGGGGACCGAGGTACATCCTCCTCAACCCATGGTGAGCCAGATCCGAGCCGTCCTCGATCAGTACTCCGCCACCGGTGGAGAGGTATCGACGAAGATGTTCGCAGGGTCCGGGCATGGGCCTCTCATCGACGCCGCAGCAGAGTGGCAGAGTGTCTTCTTCGACTTCCTCGCCGGGTCCTCCCGAGAGTCGACCCAGAGTCGGTGATCACCCCGTCGGTTCTTGCTGGGGCCCGGTCGAGAGACGATCCGGTAGATAGGCGCGGATCGTCGGGTACGCCAGGTCGATGTCGGCGCGTTCGGCAAACGATCGAAGAATCACCTTCCACATGTCCTGCTGAACCGCCCGTCGAGACCGGACCAGGACCAGGTAGCGGCCGGTGAGCATCACCCCCGAGTCCTTGACCGACACGTACACGGTCGGCCCCAGATGGGTGTAGCGGATGAAGTAGTCCTGAGCGGCCCGGCGAATCTGTTCGCCAAATCCCACGTCCTTGGTATCAGGGGCATGAGCGGTCACGGCGGCGAGCACGAGCCGCTCGGCCGCCTCCCAGTCCGACTCGAAAGTCACGAGCACCGGGATCTCGTCCCAGATGAACGGGAACCCATCAGTCGAGTTGGCAACCGGTTCAGTGAAGAGCACCCCGTTGGGGATGTGAATGAGCCGCCCGGTGGATTGATCGGCATCCACCCAGTTTCCGATCTCGAGCAACGTGAAACGGAACACCCGAACATCGACGACGTCTCCCGCACAGCCCACGACCTCGATCCGGTCACCCACTCGAAATGGACGCCTGAACAGGATGTACGCCCAACCCGCCAGATTCTTCAACACATCGGTGAGAGCGATCGCAATCCCGGCGGACACGATGCCCACGTACGTGATTGCCGAGTCGATTCCCCCGAGCCAGATGTCGGTCAGCGCCAGCAACACGATCGCGAACGCGACGTACGTCCCCCACTTTCGCGTCCGGAACCACACTTGGGCGTCATCGATGCGACGGTGGACCACCCTCAGGACCAACCAGCGGATGAACAACACGGACACCACGACCGCGACCGAGACCACCAGATTGCGGTCCACCCGCCCGAGTTCGTCCAGCCACGTCATCAGGGCCCACATTACGAGACCCATGGATGACAACGAGGGAGGCGACGCCTCCCTACCCTGATCACATGACACCACCGGTTGCCAAGAAGATCCCGACGGTCCGCCGGCTCCATGGCGACGAGTCGATCGATGACTACGCCTGGCTCAGGGACCGCTCAGATCCCGACACGATCACCTATCTCGAAGCCGAGAACCGATTCACCGAGGAGGGCACCGCCCACCTCTCCGGATTGCGCGAAACCATCTTCAACGAGATCAGGTCGCGCATCCAGGAAACCGACCTCTCCGCCCCGGCCCGCAAAGGCAACTGGTGGTACGCCGTTCGGACGGAGGAGGGCAAGCAGTACCCGACGTATGTGAGGATGGATGCCCGCCCCGACGGCCCCGAGCAGATCCTGCTGGATGTGAATGCCCTCGCAGAAGGCCACGACTTCTGTCAGGTCGGTGTGTTCGCCGTATCGCCCGACCATCGGTACGTGGCGTATTCGGTGAACACCGACGGCAGTGAGGAGTTCACGATACGTTTCCGCGACACCGAAACCGGTGAGGACCTCGGTGACCACATCGACGGCACCTACTACTCAGGAGCGTGGTCGACCGATGCATCGCACTTCTTCTACACGACCATCGACTCTGCCCACCGGCCGGACAAGGTGTGGCGACACACTTTGGGCACGGACCAGTCGAGCGATGTCGTCGTCATCCACGAGGAGGACGACCGGATGTTCCTCGGTGTGGGAACGACGCAGGACGACCGCTACCTGCTCGTGTCTGCCGGTAGTCAGACCACCTCCGACGCTCGCTATCTCGACGCCTCCGAACCAACCGGTGAGTGGCATTTCGTTCGCCCGCGGATCCATGGGGTCGAA
>JAOUGY010000333.1 GCA_029865445.1 Acidimicrobiia bacterium
ACGTAGGTGACCTCTTCGCCGCTCTCGGGGTCGATCTCGGTCTGCTCGCGCGCTCTATTCTCTTCCTCCGAGCCGTGGAGGGCCTCGTAATACGCCTCTTGCTCCGATTCGGACATCGCGTCGACGGTCTCTTGGTTCGGGTCGGTCCACTCCACCTCGGGACCCGAGAACTCTTCCTCGTTCCCGACCCACGTGGTGATTCCGAACCCTCGTTTCGCCGCGTACTCCTCCTGTGACTCGCCAACGTAGAAAGAGCCCTCGGGCGGTTCCACCGGGATGTAGTCGAATCCTTCCTCCGCCATACACACCCGGATTCGTTCTTGGATGTCGGCCTCCTGTTCGCGGTACCGAGCCTCTGCCTCGGCCGGATCATCCGATCCGCCGAAGAAATCAGCCAATGTCAGCTCACCCGATTCGGCTGCTCCAACCGTCGTGGCCGACGTCCCATCCGGTTCGCTGCTCTCACCGGTGCCGGCACCACCACCGCATGCCGTCATCACCAACGCCAGTACTGCGACTGCTCTCCTCATGGTCCCCTCTTTTGACCTGTGTCCGCCCATCGTATCGATCGGTCGCCCATGCGCTTTGCACGCCAAGAGGGCGATCTGCTCTTCCGACGTTCGGGGAAACGGAAACGTTCCACGCATCGCGAAAAATCTACGATCGACACCCTTCCACAGCTCGATCGATTGCGATATTCAACGTCCATGCTCGAGCCTCAACAACACCCAGACCTCGCAGAGATCGGGCACGTGCTCCAACGTCGACTGGATCACGTGCTCGAGGCGGAACAAGAAGCCGCGGCGGTTCTCGCCCGGCGTATGGCAACGATTCGAGACCGCCTACTCGACGCGGAGGATGCCCAGGCCTCGCTTCGGGTCATCACCACCGGTGGACACGTCGCCGAGGGACGCCTGCGAGCGGTGGGATGCGATCATCTCGAACTCACAATGAACGGCGACACGACTGTCGTCGCTCTCGACTGTGTGGAGATCATGTCGTGGGGGTGAGGCCCGGGATCGCCACCATCGTCTCCGGATCCTGGGAGCGGGCACTGGTGGAAGCAGCTCGGGCTGCCGGGACGCTCCGGATCGTCGGAAGGTGCGAAACGCCGTTCGAGGTTGGTCAGGTCATTCCTCGAGCGGACGCAATCATCGTTGGTTCGGAGGTGCCCTGGGTCACGGCGGCGGCACTCCGGCGTTGGCGGGATGCCGGTGTCGCCGTGTTCGGGGTAGTGGGCGCCAACGATCGGGTGGGCGCCCGGATCTTCCGCGACGGTGAGGTGACCCAGGTGTTCGACGCTCGAGAACCGATGAGCCGCACCGTCGCCGGGATCGTTGCATCCGTGGCCGTGCGGCCGGCAGCGGTCACGTCGGGCACCGTCACCGTCACCGGTCCGCGGGGGTGTCCCGGACGGAGTGAGATAGCAATCGCTCTGGCATGGAAGGCGACGGCGACGGGGAGCGCGATCCTGGTGGAGACGGATCGTGACGCCCCCGGGACCGGAGTCAGGCTGGGACTCGAACCGAATCCAGGGCTCGCTCGATCCGATCCGGCGCTCGTCGGGTCGCTTGCCTGCCGGCGGTGGGGCCGGATCGAAGTGCTGACGCTGCCGGTCTCTCCGGCGCCGCTGAGCCGCAGCATCGAACTCAGGGTCCTCGAGGCAGCCGTCTCCGAGTTCGATGCCGTCATCGTGGACGCCGGGCCGTGCAGCGGGCCGATGCGGCACGACCCTGGCTCGGTCGTATTCGTGATGGAGGCATCGCCCGTGGGATTGGTTCGGGCCGCCCGGGCAATCGCAGCGTGGGCCGGGCCGCAACCGAGGGTGGTGCTCAACCGGGTAGAAGGCGACGTCGAATACATCCTCAGATCGGCACGAGCTGCCACCGGACTCGAACCATCGGCGTTGATTCCGAGAACGGCGAGACCGGACTGTGGCGACCCACCCCTCGATTCGATGCTGGCCTCATTGGAGCCTCTTGCCACAGCCCTCTGGCCCGATCAGCGGTCGGCGGCCTTGTAGGTCCCGAGGAACCGCATGTCCCCTACGGTTGCCAGCGGCGGCTCGAACACCGATTTGAGTCCCCGTTCGCCCGGCGGGTGGGTCAGATCGACGAAGAACCGGTACTGCCAGGCAGCGTCCGATGGCCGCGACTCGATCCGCGTCAGGTTCGCGCCGCGAAGCCCCAGCTCCGTGAGGGCGAGCGCGAGTGCCCCTGGCTGGTGCAGGGTCGTGAACGCGACGGTCGTCTTGTCGGCGTCGTCCGAAATCGGCTGCTCGCCGGGAGCCACCACCACGAACCGGGTGGTGTTGTGGTCACGATCCACGACGTGCCTCATGAGAACCTGCAAGCCGTTTGGCTCGGCTGCCCGCTCCGGACCGAGGGCGGCCTCGGCGGGGTTCGCGCGCTCCGACACCAATCGGACCGCTCCGGCCGTGTCGTGCTCGGGTACCGCAATCCAGCCGCGGTGAGTGAGTATGGCCTCGGCCTGGCTGAGAGCCTCCGGGTGGGAGTGGACTCGCTCGATCGTGTCGAGCGACGCTCCGGGCGGAGCGAGAAGGCAGTGCCGCACCTCGACCATGTGCTCGCCCACAATGTGGACCTTGCCCGGCAAGAGGCGATCGAGCACGGGCAGAACGCTCCCGGTGGTCGAGTTCTCGATGGGGAGAACCAGTCGCTCGACATCACCATCCCGAAGCGCCTCGAAGGCCGCCACGAACGACGGATAGCCGGTCCGCTCCTCGCTTCCGAAGAGTTCGCTGCTCGCCTGATCCGAGTACGAGAAGGCTTCGCCCTGAAAACCGATGTGCATCAGGCGGGCAGGATAGTGACAGGCAACGGAGATGCCGCACGCCCATTTTTTCATGGCGTAAGAATCAATATCAAGATGTGCATATAACTGCTTCACATATCGCAAAGACATGGTTCGGCCAAGTTAGGATCGCTCCGCAGACGCCTTGCGCGACCCGCTCCGGCGTCACCACCTGGACATGGAGGATTCTGTGAGGAACACACAGTCGCGGCTTCTGCTGACGACACTCGCCCTACTCGCTCTCATTTTGGCGGCGTGCGGCGGCTCTGAAACCGGCTCGCCCACCACCACCGTGGACTCGGCCGGTGAAACAACCCCCACCGACTCCGGGATAGAACTCGGCGACCCGCTCACCGGTGTCGACGACCTCATCTCGGCTGCACAGGCCGAAGGTACGGTCAACCTGATCGCTCTGCCGGACACGTGGGCCAACTATGTCGAGATCATCAAGACCTACAAGGACACCTACGGAGTCGACAACCCGGTCGCCAGCCCCGACGCCTCGTCAGCAGATGAGGTCACGGCTATCAAGACGCTGGCCGGCCAACCCGACATGCCCGACGCCGTCGACGTCGGTCCTTCGTTCACCAGCCAACTCATCGACGAAGGTTTGATCACCCCGTACAAGGTCAGCACCTGGGACGAGATCCCCGACGCACTCAAAGACCCCGACGGAAACTGGGTCGCCGCCTACTACGGCATCATGTCGTTCGGCGTCAACACAACCATCATCGAGGAAGCCCCAAGAACCTGGGCCGACCTCTTGGACCCCCAATACGCCAACTCCGTTGCACTCAACGGCGACCCACGTGAGGCGGGAGCCGCATTCGCCGCGGTCATGGCCGCGTCGATCGCCAACGGTGGAAGCTTCGACGACATCATGCCCGGCATCGAGTACTTCGCAGACCTCAAGGAAGCGGGCAATCTGCTGGTCATCGACGTGACCGAGGCGGCGCTGGCCTCCGGCGAGGTGCCCATCGCTCTCGACTGGACCTACAACTTCCCTGGCGTCATCCCGGCCTTGGAAGATGCAGGTATCACCATGGAGGTCATCGTGCCCGGTGACGGGCTGTATGGCGGGTACTACGCCCAGGCAGTGGTGGCAGACTCTCCTCATCCCGAGGCGGCCAAGCTGTGGATCGAACACATCGTGTCCGACGCCGGAGCCCTCGGCTACCTGCGAGGCGGAGCGATTCCCGCCCGGTACGGTTCACTCGTCGAGCGGGGCCTCGTGGACGAGGACATCGCCAAGAACCTGCCCACCCAGGAACAGATCGACGCGATCACCTTCCCAACCCAGGTCCAGATCGACGCGGCAAACGCGATGCTGCTGGAGCACTGGGGCCCAATG
>JAOUGY010000334.1 GCA_029865445.1 Acidimicrobiia bacterium
GCACGCTGCGGGAAGCAGGGCGCACGATCCTCTTCATCACCCACAAGCTCGGCGAGGTGATGGCGATCTCCGATCGGGTCACCGTGCTCCGCAACGGACGATCGGTGGCCGACCTCGTCACGGCAGAGACCAACCCGGCCGAGATCACCCTCCACATGACAGGACGCGCCGTCGACCTCAACCGGCGGGCCGTACCCCACCCAACGGGAGAGGCGGTCCTCACGGTGCGCAACCTCACGGTGTTGGGGAAACACGAAAGACCGGTCGTAGACGACGCCGAGTTCGAGGTCAGAGCGGGGGAAGTTGTCGGCATCGCCGGCGTGGCGGGCAACGGGCAGACCGAGCTGATCGAGGCGATCGCGGGGATCCGCCCACTCGCCTCCGGTACGGTCAGCATTGCCGGCACCGACGTCACCCAGGCGGACGTCGCCCGACGCCGCGGCGCCGGTCTCGCCTACATCCCCGAAGATCGCCATGGTGTGGGGACGAGCCACCAGGCGAGCGTGACGGAGAACCTCATGCTCGGCCATCACCGCCGTACCGAGATCGAACGTCGGGGTTGGTTCGATCTGCGGGCGCTCGCCGAACACGCGCGACGTCTCGTCGATCGCTTCGGAATCAAGGTGTCGACTATCGGTGCGCCGGTGCGGACACTGTCAGGAGGGAACCTGCAGAAGGTCGTGGTGGCCCGGGAGATGGCCCACGAGGCGCCACTCCTCATCGCCGAGCAACCCACCCGCGGCGTCGATATCGGCGCCATCGAGTTCATCCACGGCCAGATCATCTCGTTCCGGGACGCGGGCGGGGCGGTGCTGCTCGTCTCCGCCGAACTGTCGGAGATTCTCGCTCTCTCCAGCCGCATCCTCGTGATGTTCGAGGGCCGGGTCGTCGCCGACCTCGACCCCGCCACCGCCGGCGAACCCGAAATCGGTCTGTACATGACCGGTGCACACTTGGACGGGGCTCATGGCTGAGTTCGTCGACCGGCTCGACCTCAAACGCCGGCTGGCAGCTGCCGCCTCCAGCCCGGTTGTCTTCTCGATCTTCTTCGCCTTCGCCCTCGGTGTCGTGATCGTGGCCGTGACCGGTGGCGACCCCTGGAACGCCTACGGCGAAATGTTCACCGGAGCCGTCGCCGGCTCGGGCCTGCGCAACACCCTTGCGCGGGCGATCCCCATCATCGGGATGGCGCTTGCCGTGTCCGTGGCGTTCCGCTCCGGTGTCATCAACCTCGGTGGCGAAGGGCAGATGGTGTTTGGCGGGCTCGCCGGCACGGTGGTAGCCATCTACACGCCCGGACCGGGATTCCTCGTGGTTCCGCTGGCGCTCATCGCGGGCGCGGTCGCCGGGGCGTTCTGGGCGTTGCTCCCCGCGTTGGGTCAAACCCGACTCCGTCTCCCGATCCTCATCACGAGCTTGCTCCTCAACTACGTCGCCCGGGCCATCACCGGCTACCTGGTCCGGTTCCCTCTGGCGGATGTGTCGGTGACCCTGGCCACCACGAAGCAGGTGCCGGAGACGGCACGCATGCCCAAGATGCCGATCTTCGGCGGAGTGAGCCTGTCGTTGGTGCTGGTGGTGCTGCTGGTCGCCGTGGCCGCAGTCGTGTACCGGCGGTCGGTGGTCGGCTACGAAACGCGGATGGCCGGCCTCAACGGCAGGTTCGCCCGCTACGGCGGAATCGACGTGGAACGGCAAACCGTCGGTGTGATGGCGGTCGCCGGCGCCATCGGCGGTGCCGTCGGCACCCACCTCATCATCGGCGACGCCCTCCGATTCATCGAGGGTGAACTCGTGCTGGGAGGCCTCGCATGGACGGGACTCCTGGTCTCGCTGCTCGCCGCCAACCGGCCGGTGTTGATCCTTCTCGCCGGGCTGCTGTTCTCCGGACTTCAGATCGGGGGGCTCGGGATGCAACGCAACGCCAACGTGTCGTGGCGTTTGGCTCAGGTGCTACAGGCGGTCGTGATCATCGCCGTGGCCAGCCGCCTGACCGTGTGGCGTGGAAAACGACGTGAAGCGGCGGACGTAGAGGCCGAGGTGACGGCGGAGGCGGCTCACGTGGGAGAGGTGTGATGTTCAGCCAACTCTTCGATTCGGCCCTGCTCGATTCTGCCGTGAGAGCGATGATCCCCATCCTCCTCGCTGCCCTGGGAGGGATGATCTGCGAGCGTGCCGGAGTCTTCCAGATCGCTCTGGAGGGAATGATGCTCGCCGGCGCATTCGCCGCGGTGGGCGGCTCGTACCTAGGCGAGAGCTGGGTGCTCGGCGTGGTCTTCGGGATCGTCGCCGGCGTCGGCATCTCCCTCCTCCTCGCATTTGGGACGGTGTCGCGTCGAGGTGACGCGATCGTGCTCGGCATCGCCATCAACCTGTTCGCGTTCGGTATCACGGGATTCCTGCTTCCCCAGATCTTCGGCGTCCGGGGTGTGTTCCAGCATGCCCGCATCGACGGGCTCGATCGTCTGGCGATCCCGGGTCTGTCCGAGATCCCGGTGATCGGCCCGGTTCTGTTCACGAACACGGTCACTGCCTACGCCGCATTCCTGCTGGTCCCCGGCCTCTGGTTCTTCCTGTTCCGGACACCGATCGGGCTTCGGCTTCGCGGTGTCGGAGAGCGCCCCGTCGCCGCCGAGACACTCGGGGTGAGTCCCACGAAGTACCGGTATTGGGCGGTGATCGCGTCGGGTGCGCTGTCCGGTCTGGCCGGAGCACAGCTGGCACTCGGCAACGTCGTGCAATTCGCCGAAAACATGTCCAGCGGCCGGGGGTGGGTAGCCGTGGTGGCGGTGATGCTGGGCCGGGCACATCCGGTGGGCGTGCTTGGAGCCAGCGTGCTGTTCGCGTTTGCCGAAGCGCTCGGGTTCCGGCTCCAGGGCAACGGGCTTCCCGTTCAGGTGACCGATGCGCTTCCGTTCGTGGTGACGTTGATCGCCCTGGTGGTGGCTCGCAAACGATTCGCCCGCCTGCTCGATCTCACGACAGCCGCAGGGTGAGAGCCACCGCCTCGGTGGCGAGATCGCGATTCTGTCCCCGCCGTCCGGACGCGCCCACGGACCGACGATCGGCCCCGATCCTCAGAACGACTCGACCTCGACAACGGCTCCGCCGGCCACCGCACTGCGCCGCATCGCATCCATGACGGCGACCACTGCGAAGCCTTCGCGCCCTCCGGTCTCGGGTCGGCTACCGGTCCGCAGTGACTCGCAGAAGGCGGTCAGGTTGGCGACGACGCCATCGACCGGCTCGACGTCTTCGGCATGCGCCTCTCGATCGTCACGATTCTGGACCAAGAAGCGTGTCCCGTCATCGCTGCTCCACGCAGACGCCTCGCTCCCGAACACTGCGGTGGTGGCGTGGAACGGAACCCGGAGCGACGTGCCCAGGCGGCCGACCGGCCCCGATTCGAACTCGAACATGGCCGTGGTGATGTCGTCGATACCCGTCACGCCTTCGATCTGCTTCGAGAAGCAGGACACCCGGGAGATCGGCCCCGCCAGGTAGTGGAAGTTGTCGACGATGTGGACTCCGAGTGCGGTCATGCCTCCGAGCGGTGACTCGTCAGGGTCGTCGCGCCACGGCCGATCCGCCTGTGGCCCCCAGACCCTGGAGAACCAGCCATCGAGGGCGTGGACGGTCCCCAGGCGGCCGTCGTCGATCGCCCGTCGGAGTGCTCGGGTGGCTCCCAGACGCCGCCGGTAATGGGCTACCTGGAGAATGATCCCGGCTTCGTCGGCGGCTCGGACGCAGGCCCGGGCATCGGAGACCGACAAGGCGAGAGGCTTCTCGACCATGATGTTCCGACCGGCGACAGCCAGTTGTCCGACCACGTCCCGATGCGTCGAGTGAGGCGTGGCGACGAGTATGCCGTCCAGCGGAGCGGCGACCAGTGCATCCATGGACCGGGCCGGTTCGCATCCGTGGGCCTTGGAGAACCGCGAACGGCTCTCGAGCGACCGGGCAAAACACATCTCGAGGCTCGCGCCTTCGATGCGGGCGACGGCCCCGGCGAGGCGGTCACCCCAATTGCCCAGGCCGACGATCCCGAGCTTGACCTCGGTCACAGATCGACCAGGAAGCGTTTCACCGACTCCTCGTCCAGGTCGAGGCCCAGCCCGGGCTTGTCCGGCGGATGGAGCATGCCTCGAACCGCCTT
>JAOUGY010000335.1 GCA_029865445.1 Acidimicrobiia bacterium
ATCCGAGCAATCGCCGGCCGCGGGGCCACGCTGACCGGGAGGCTGTCCCACGCCGAGGCCATGAGACGCGTTGCCTCCGCTTCGATCGCCGTCTCACCGTTGCGAGACCTACCCAACTACCGGCATTCCGTTCCTACGAAGGTGCTCGAGTACCTCGCAGTAGGAGTGCCGGTGGTCGCGTCCGATCTCCCGGCCACGCGGGAGGTGACACGGGGACTCGAGGCCGTCCATTTGCATACGCCCGGTGACGTATCGTCGCTCGCAGAGTGTCTGTCTGCGATCTCGGATGCCGACCGAGCGGCGGCCGGCGCTCAGGCCGGAGAGGTGAGGCGGAGGTACAGCTGGCCTGCCGAGGCACTGGCCGAGGTCTACGACGCCGTGGGCGGTCGTTGACCCACCAGGAAACCGAATCCCCAGGAGAGGTGCATGGCGGCGATGGCGGCCGGAGCGATCGCCGCGGCGGCGTCCTTGCGGCGCAACGTCTCGACCAGCCCGGTTCCTGCCAGCGCCGTCGCGTATGTGGCAGGGACGATGGCTCCGAGCTTCGGTACCAAGGCGGCAACGGGAACCGAGGCCAATAACGCGACCACGAGCACAGGCGCAGCGAGCTGGCGGGCTTTGACGCTCGACGGGTGGACCGACAGCATGTAGCGCTTCCAGCGTCCGTAGTCGAAGTACTGGCGAGCAAGGGTCTTCAGCGAAGACCGGGGTGTGTACGCCACACGGAGAGAGGGCTCGAACCAGACGGTGTGACCCGCTTCACGAAGTCGCCAGTTCAGTTCGTAGTCCTGGTTGCGCAGGAATCTCGAGTCGAAACCGCCGACCGCTTCGAGGGCATCCCGTCGGAAGACGCCCAGGTAGACCGTATCGACTGCTCCCGCCTCTCCACCCAGGCGATACCTGGCGTCGCCCACTCCGAGGGGAGTCGACTGTGCGACGGCGACGGCCCGTTGCCACCATCCACGCCCGACGGGATCTTGGATGCCGCCCACGTTTGCCGCATTCGTGGCAGCGAGTGTCTCCACTGCGGTTCGCACATAGTCGGGCGGGAGAATCGCGTGGGCGTCACAGCGCACGATGATCGGCTCGCTTGTCGCGGCGATGGCGAGATTCAACCCGTCGGGAGTGGTCCCCGATGGATTGGTCACGACCCGGACGTCCGGGTGGTGACGGACGATCGTCTCGATCGTGTCGTCGGTGGATGCTCCATCCGCCACCACGATGCCGATTGGCCCCCGATAGTCCTGGGCGCGGATACCGTCGAGGGTATCGAGGATCGTGCGAGAGGCGTTCCGAGCAGGAACTATGACGACCACTGGAGGGTGGGCTCCGGACACAGCCCCATCATTGCATGTGGTTCTCGTGGTGATGATCCGCCACGGTGCGCGGTACGGGACGGAAGACGTGACGGTCGGTAGCATCCTGCCGATGCGAACGCGCTTCTTGGTTTCGATGGCGCTCATCGATGTGCTTCTCATGGCGGCGGCAGTGGTCGCCGCCTCCGTGATCGCCTTCGGTGCCGTGCTGCCGTGGGAGGCGCCTCGCCTGGGTGCGCAGGTGATACCTCTCGTCGGCGTTCTGGCCGGGGGAGTGATCGTCACGTCGCTCGCCACCGCCGGTATGTCGGGTCCCGGCGTTCCTCGACCTTCCTACGGCCGGGGTGTGGCGATCGTGCTGGGGACTCTCATGCTCGTCTCGGTCACGCAGTTCCTGTTTCGCTACTACTACTCGTTGCTGTTGACGGTGTGGACGATGGGACTCTTCTCCGCAGGTGTCATCCTCCACCGCTTCGTGCGGCGGCTGCGACCTTGGACGGAGCGGTTGGCCGTTGTCACCTCGGAGAAGCACCTGGCCGATCAACTCGCCGAGTCCGACCACGTCGAGATGGCGGGCGTGATCGACCCTCAGACCGAGAGCGACCTCGTGCCCCTGGACGCGGGAACGACCCTTGCGGTCGACATGCGCGCCGTGCTCACCGACCGGGTCGCCCAGTTCGTGTCGTCGTGCGACATCGCCGGGTTCGCAGTGCGACCCCTGGCATCGGTCTACGAAGAGCACACGGGCCGGATCCCGTTGGTTCACCTCGCCGAAGGATGGGAGATAACGACGCCTCTCGTGCGAACCAGCGTCTTCCTTCCCGGCAAGCGGTTGCTCGATGTCGTGTTGATCGGATTGACTGCACCGGTGTGGATCCCGCTGATGGCTGCGGTGGCGCTCGCGGTGCGGGTGAGCTCTCCGGGTCCGGTCATCTTCTCCCAACGCCGCATCGGGCTCAACGGACAGCCCTTCACACTGCGGAAGTTCAGGACCATGTACGTCGGCGCCGAGGACGATGGGCCCAAACTCGCGAAAGAGAACGATGCAAGGATCGTCCGGGGAGGCGCCTTCCTTCGGAAGTCCCGCCTCGATGAGCTGCCCCAGCTGTGGAATGTGCTCATCGGAGACATGAGCCTCGTTGGCCCCCGGGCAGAGCAGATCCCCTTCGTCCGCCAATTCCGGCGGCGCATCCCGTTCTACGACCAGCGGCACCTGGTGCGTCCGGGCATCACCGGATGGGCGCAGGTGAACTTCCGCTATGCCGAGAGTGCGGCAGAGACCATCGACAAGCTCTCATACGACCTCTACTACGTCAAGCACATGTCGCCGATGCTCGACCTCCAGATCCTGTGGAAGACCGTATGGACGGTTCTGACCGCGTCGGGTCGATGACCGAGATCGACGCCGACCCGCACGGCATGCGCGCACCCGGAACCGGCCGGATGGTCGTGGGGTCTGTCATCGGTGCGCTGGCCGCCTACGTGTTCACTGCGGTCGGGACCCGATCGCTGGGCGATGTCGGCTTTGCGCCGATTGGAGCGCTGTGGACCTGGCTGTTCGTGGTTGCCACGGTTCTGCTCGTTCCCCTGGAGCAGTTCGCGACTCGCGAAGCAAGTCGAAATCGGCATGTGCTCATGGAGAACCGGGGCATCGTCGTGGGGTTGGTTGCCGGCGCATGTGTCCTGGCGACCGGTTTCGTGGCTCTGACATTGGACCGATTCTTCGACTCGAATCCTGTGTACGTGCTTCAGATGGCGATCATGATGATCGGCTACGGGATTCTGTTCGTCGGACGCGGAGTCCTCGCCGGGCAGCGCCGGTTCACTGCGGTGGGCAACCTGCTCGCAGCCGAGTCCCTCCTTCGCCTGTTGGTGGCGATCGGCGTGATCCTGGCAGGCGGCAAGGCCGTGGCGGTGGGGTGGTCGATGGTGACGGGTCCGGTGACGGTGGCAGCGACCCGGTTCTGGAGGCCTCCGCCGGCCCCACCATCGGGACCCCGCACGGCGCGGCCGAGCCGGTTCCTCCTCGCCTATGCCTCCGGTACGGTGGCTTCGCAGATACTGCTGGCGGCATCCCCCCTTGCCGTCGGATTCCTTGGCGGCACGGCAGCGATGCTCAGCGTGGTCTTCGTGACGTTCACCCTGTTCCGGGCTCCGCTGACATTGATCTTCTCGCTGCAAGGCCGGCTTCTTTCGATGTTCGTGAGGTTGCTCGACCAGGGCGAGCGGGCCAGGGTGAGGAACTTCAGCGCGATCGTTGCGGTCAGCGGGATGGGCCTCATGGTGGCGGCTTTCTTCGTCGGACGGTGGCTGGGACCGGGTCTGGTCCGGGTCCTGTTCAGGGAGGTCGATCCGGCGCCGGTGCTCGCGGCCACCGTGGCAGCAGGAATGGTCGCCGCTTCGGCGGCCCAGATCACGGGTCAGGTGTTGGTTGCGCAAGGCGCGACGGGCCGCCTTGCAAACGCGTGGGCCGTCGGTCTCGGCGTGGCCGTTCTTGCGCTTCTCGGATTGCGGTCGGCTCCGGACGTGGCGGTCGGATCCGCGTTCCTCCTCGGAGAGTTTGCTGCTTTGTGCATGGTTGGGTTCTCGGTGATCAGATCGTTCCGACCACCGCGCTCGCCAGCCGCAGAGCCTTCGCAGATCGGCTCCGGCTGACCTCGGTCGTGGCCGAGCGGGGGACCGGGAGCAGGACTCCGACGCCGACGGCATCCCAGACGACGAGGCGCTCGCTCAGCAATGCCGGAAGCGTGTATGGGATCGGCACCGTGCCGGCCGTCCGGGCCGCGGCGATGAGGCGCAGGAGGTCCGCCACTGCCGGCGCGCCGAGGGCT
>JAOUGY010000336.1 GCA_029865445.1 Acidimicrobiia bacterium
CAACCCTGACCGAATGCTCCACCGGCACGCTGCCACCTCCCCGTGATGAGACCATCATCGCAAACTCCTGCGCCATCATCCATTCTCACCGAGTTGGCACCGTCACCCCCACACCAGGAGGCCTCGGCGGTTTCGAAGTGGCACTCGTTGCCGGGCTGACCCGCATCGGCCCCACCGCCGGCCAGGCCGTGGCGGCCGCCCTCGCTTTCCGGATTCTCACCTTCTGGCTACCCATCATCCCCGGACTCAGCGCACTCCGCGCACTCCGCAAGCGTCGGCTCATCTGAGCTCGGCGTTCCGTCCCGGCCACCGATCCCTGCGCTCGGAGTAACTCCGCTCGAGTGCAGTCTGGTGGGCAGGACCACCGAAGGCGATGTCTCGGGTCGTGCGGTGGGTGGTTCAGGGGCGGCGTCCCATCATCACGTCTGTGCCGTCGCGGCCACGCCGCGGCCACATGACAACCAGCAATGATCGGTGATGACCGTGGATGACCGGTGGTGAGAAACCAGACAACCGTTGATGTTCGGTGGTTACCCGTGATGACCGGTGGTATCGGTTTCGCGTTCACAGAGGTCACTGGCTCGCAGTTGCGCCCACTTCGAGCGCCTTCATGTACCCCTGAGGCCAATTCCTTGTGCCGGGTGTCTCGTCAAGCCTGCCGGTCAAAGCTGTTGATTGAGTGCCGGCTCGAAGTGCGTCGGGTCTGGCACCGATCCGGCGACTGAGAGCCCTGTCAGGAGGGTCGCCGCAAAGCCCGTACCGGCGTCCCCAGGATGTGGATCGCCGAGCCGATCGCGGAGTTCTTGGTGATGTTCCGAGCGTTCCTCCACAGGCGCTTCTTGTCGACCTTGACCAGGTTGGTCTCGGGCTCGGTGCGGATGTCGAAGTGGGCGGCCAGCGAACGCAGCGTGTGCTGCCACATCATGTCCTCGCCCTTGCCGAATCCGAAGAGGAACACGAGGTCCCACAGTGGATCGCTTGGCCGGATGATCAGCTGCACCTGTCCCACGGTGCCGCCGTCGTCGTAGGCCGAGAAGGTGATCCATCCGGCGAACGGGTGTCCTTCCGGGGTCATGAACGAAAACGAGGTGTCGTCGGTGTACAGGACCATGATCCCGGTCGAGAGCACCTGCATCGACTGGATGTTGCCCACCTCGCCGGGCTGGATCCCTGCCACCGGGGCGTTGAAGCGAGAGTGCGAGGGCCAGAAGGATCCGTAGTTGGCCTTCCACTCCGAGATCACCCGCTCCGGGGCAACGCCGGGGATGCGAACCTTGTAGGTCTTCTGCCACATCGGCCCGAACCCCTGCTGCGGCCCGTTCAGCCGCCGGCCGCCCACGTTGACACCGCCGGCGGCGAGCCTCTCGACGTGTGGCGCCCAGTTGGCCTTGTCTGCGGGAACGGTCGGTTCGATCCGCTCTTCGGTCACGATTCCTCCCTCGTGGTGTGTGCGCCACGATGCTCGAGCGCCGTTACGGCTCCGCTACGGCGAGGCCACGAGCGGACGATCACGACCCGGCGATGGCGGCGGCCTCGTCGTCGTAGAGCCCGATCGCCTCGTCGAGGCGGGTGAGCGAGAAGATCTGCCGGTAGTGCTCGGTGAGCCCGTAGGCGGCCAGGCGGTGACCCTTCCGTTGCGCACGGATCAGCATCGTCACGAGCAGCCCGATGCCGCCGCTGTTCATGTACTGCAGGCCTCCGAAGTTGAGCACGATCGCCTTGGTGCCCGGCTGATCTGCCTGGGTGTAGGCGTCCATCATCACGCCCTCGCAGAACGCCGTGATCTCGCCGTCGATGTCGATCACCTTGGCGTCATCGGCCCCATCCCGCACCGTCATCGCTACCTGTGCCTGTGGCATCCCCGTCTCCTCTCAGCCCGCCGCCACGGCGGTGTTCTCGTCGTCGTAGATCGCCATGAAGTCGGCGATCCGGGTGATCTGGAAGATCTGCCGGTAGTGGTCGGTCAGCCCGAAGGCCCGGACCTCTCTGCCCGCCGCCCTCGCCATGGCGAGGATGCCGACGATCACGGCGATCCCGGTGGAGTTGATGTAGTCGACGTCGGAGAAGTCGAGCACCACCGAGCCGCCGGTCGTGCCGCTGTAGGCCCGTTCCAGTGGCTCCTGGGCGCCGCGGTTGACGTCTCCCGTCATTCGAAGCGTGACGACCCCATCGATCTCGTCGACCCGAACGTCGAATGCGGTTCCGGGCATCAGCTGGCTCCTTCCATGCTCATCTCGAGTTCGATCACATGTTTGCCTTCCGCCGCGTAGTGACGGAGGCCATCCACCATCTGTTCGATGAGGAATAGACCCCACCCGCGGGGGGACTGCTCACCGGCGAGCTTGGCGTCGAGGTCGGGAACCTCGGCGTCGCGGGTTTCGGGGCCGGTGCCGTGGTCCTCGAGGCGAACGACGAGGCGGTCGCCCCCGCGGAGAACGGTCACTTCGACCGGAAGGGCCGGGTCGAAGCCGTTGCCGTGTTCGATGGCATTCATCGCAGCTTCCGACACCGCCGTCTTCAAGCGTTCCAGGCGATCGGCTCCCAGTCCGAGGCGGGCGGCGGTCGAGCCGACTCGCTCCATGACCTGCCGCTCGTTTCCCTCCTCGCTGGGAAGGGTGAAGCGTTCGATCACGTCGAAGCCGACGTCGAAGCCCTGCGCCGAAACGGCTGCCGACGGGGTTCGCCTGACGGTCACCATGGTGACGTCGTCTTCCTGCTCGTGGTCGTCGCCGCAAAATCGGTCGAGTTCGGCCAGGATCGAGGTGGTGAGGGCGGTGGCGTTGGAGGTCGACCCGACCAGGCCCATCAGTCGCCCGAATCCGAACATCGACCCGTCCGGCCCGTGCGCCTCGACGATCCCGTCGCTGGTGAGCAGCATCGACGCTTCCGGCTCCAGGACCGCCGTTTTCACGTCGTAGACCATTTTCGGCATCAGCCCGAGCGGCATGCCGGTGGCGCGCAGTTCAATGACGCCGTCGGCGGTGCGCACGTACGGAAGGTTGTGGCCGGCGTTGGCGAACGTGAGGGCCCCGGTGGCTGGTTCGAGCACCCCGAACAGACAGGTGACGAACATCGCCGGCGGGATCTCGTCGACCAGCACGTCGTTGGCCTCGGCCAGGATGGCGCCGGGGTCGTCCGATCGTTGGGCGGCGGCGCGCAGCGTCGACCGGGTGGTGGCCATGACGAGGGCGGCGGGGACCCCCTTGTCGGTGACGTCGCCGATCACCAGCCCCAGCCGTCCGTTGGTCATGGGGATGAAGTCGTAGAAGTCTCCGCCGACCGCCCGCGCCGGGCGGTAGTAGGCGTCGATCTCCCAACCGGCCAGCGCGGGGAGTTCCTTGGGGAGGAGGGTCTGCTGGATGAGGGCGGCGACCCGCAGCTCCTGTTCGATCCGCTCCCGTTCCTTGGCCTCTGCCTCCTGCTGCTGTACGAGCTGGGCGAGCCGAATGGCCGGCGCCACCTGGGCGGCCAGCCCGCGCAACAGCTTGCGGTCGTCGCCCGAATACGGCTGGTCGGACAATCGCTTGCCGAGGTTGAGGGTCCCGATCAGCTCGCCCTGGCTGATCAACGGGACCACCAGATGCACGCCCGCCTGGCGCAGCTCCCGCACTGCAGGTGAATCCAGCTCGATCTTCTCGATCTTGTCGATGTCGACCGGGCCGCCCGCGCCCAGTAGATAGCCGATGAGCGGGTCGTGATCGGGAATCGGGATGGGCGCGATGCTCACCGCCGGAGCTGGAGCAGACTCGGGCTGTGGTGTCTCGGCTCGTGCCGAACGACGGAAAGGCTTGACCATCTGCACGTCCCTCTGTCTACCCGGCTTCCGTTCCGGAAAAGTTACGGTCACTCGCGGGCACCCCGTCGAGGAGATCGGCGATCTCGTCCCAATCCACGCCGAGTCGACGGAAGTCACTCTCTTGCGGACACCGCTGGTCTTGACCGGGAGGTGGGGGAAACGGTCGCTCTGTCATGACGAAACGGTCTCGCCCGACCCGTCGTCCGCGGCCCAGAGAGAGATGTGCTCGGGGGCGAGGGTTGCGCCGAGCACGGCCCAAACCTCGTTCTGGATCGCCGCGAAATCGGTGTGGTCGCCGAGGCGCTGCGTAAGTAGATCGACCTCGTGTTCGGCGTCGTAGCGAGCGC